>DATJAY010000004.1 GCA_035515795.1 Candidatus Acidiferrales bacterium
TACAAAGACAAAACCCGAGAAGGCTCTCATAGTTCCTTTGAAGAGCACAGCCGGAAGAAACAACCAAGGAAGGATCACTTCCCGTCACCGGGGCGGGGCACATAAGAAGTTCTATCGCATAATAGATTTCAAGAGAAATAAAGTAGGGATCAATGCGAAAGTCGCTTCAATCGAATATGATCCGAACAGAAATGCCCGCATAGCGCTGCTCCACTATGTTGACGGCGAGAAGCGATATATCATTTCCCCCGACGGATTGAAAGTTGGCGAAATTGTCCAGACGGGTGAGCAGGCGGAAATCAAAGTCGGCAATGCGATGCCTTTGAAGAACGTACCGGTCGGAACGACGGTTCACGCAGTCGAGCTTAAGCCCGGCAAAGGAGCACAATTGGCTCGCAGTGCGGGAAATTCAGCTCAGCTCGCCGCGAAGGAAGGTGATTTCGCAACCCTCAGGCTCCCATCGGGTGAAATGCGGATGGTCAGAGCGGAGTGCATGGCAACGGTCGGCGTCGTCAGTAATGCAGAGTTTGAGAATATCAGCTGGGGAAAAGCGGGAAGGATGAGGTGGTTTGGACTCAGGCCTCAATCCCGCGGAGTAGTCATGAACCCGGTCGACCATCCTCACGGCGGCGGCGAAGGCAAATCTCCGCAGGGAAATCCGCATCCGGTTTCTCCGTGGGGCTGGAAAACAAAAGGTTTAAAGACACGCAAGAAGAAAAAGCAATCAAGCAAGTACATCGTTAAACGCAGGAAGTAGTAGTTGAGATAATATGGCACGTTCTGTAAAAAAAGGCATTTTTGTCGATCCTAAACTTCTTAAGAAGATCGAGGATCTGAACAAGAAAAATCAGAAAAAAGTGATCAAGACGTGGGCGCGCGACAGTATGATCGTTCCTGATTTTGTGGGTCATACTTTCGCGGTTCACAACGGAAACAAATTTATTCCCGTTTACATAATTGAAGCCATGGTAGGTCACAGGCTCGGCGAGTTTGCTCCCACACGCACTTTCAGAGTGCATCCCGGTGTGAAGAAAGAAACCGAAACCGCGCCGGCATCGTAAGGAGTCTAATCATATGGAATCACGTGCAGTAGCGAGATATATCGGATCGTCTCCAAGAAAGATGCGGCTGGTTGTCGATCTCATAAGGGGCAAAAGTGTCGGTCAGGCATTGTCCATACTTCACTTTTCCCCGAAGCACGCATCTAAGGATGCCGAGAAGGCCGTGAGATCCGCGGTCGCGAACATCATGAATCGGGAAGACGTCGGCAAGGTGGATGAAGAGAGTTTGTACGTCAAGGAAATTTTTATCGATGGCGGTCCGTCCGCGAAGAGAGTTTTACCCGCTCCGCAGGGACGAGCATATAGGATCAGAAAAAGAAGCAACCACATTACCGTGGTAGTTGCTACGAAAGAATGAATTAGGAGGAACTTTTGGGACAAAAAACTAACCCCATCGGCTTCAGACTCGGGATTACTCGCGATTGGGATTCGACATGGTTTGAACGCAAAGGGTATTCCAAATTGCTGGGTGAAGATGAGAAGGTCAGAAGTTATCTGCGGAGCCGCCTTGATAAAGCGGGCGTCTCGCGGGTAAGTATCGAGAGGAAAGGAAGTCAGATGACGGTTTCAATTCATACGAGCCGTCCGGGGATAGTCATCGGAAAAAGCGGCAAGGATGTGAACCAGCTCGAAGCTGAGTTAAAAAAGCTGACCAAGAGAGAAGCGGTGAAGATCAAGACTTTCGAGATCAAACGACCCGAGCTCGACGCTTATTTAGTTGCCGAAAATATAGCGACTCAAATCGAAGGACGGATAAATTTCCGGCGTGCCATGAAGAATGCCATTACATCGGCAACCCGAATGGGAGCAGAAGGAATTCGTGTGATGTGCGCGGGCAGACTCGGGGGAGCAGAAATTGCCCGAACGGAACAGTACCGCGAAGGAAGAGTTCCGCTCCATACCCTTCGTGCGGATATCGATTATGCAAGCCTGGCGGCGAGGACGATATACGGTTTGATCGGTGTGAAGGTTTGGATCTGCCGCGGCGAAGTTTACGGACCTCTGCCGAGGTAATGCAAGGAGAGATTGAAAAATGTTAATGCCGAAAAGAGTAAAATATAGAAAAGCCCAGCGCGGAAGGATGCGCGGCAAGGCCCAGCGCGGAAGCTCTGTCGCTTTCGGAGATTTCGGACTGAAGGCACTTGAACCGGGATGGATTACCGCAAGGCAAATCGAAGCTGCTCGTGTCGCGTTGACGCGACAGATGAAGCGTGACGGCAGAATCTGGATCAGAATATTTCCGGACAGGCCGGTTACCAAAAAACCCGCTGAAACAAGGATGGGAAAAGGAAAGGGTATGCCGGAGTTCTGGGTTGCTGTCGTAAAGCCGGGCAAGATAATGTTTGAAATAGGCGGCGTCGCTGCGCCTCTTGCCGAAGCGGCGCTGAGGCTGGCGGCTCACAAGCTTCCGATTAAGACGAAGTTTGTCGCACGAATGGATTACGAGGGTTAATGAGATGATCAAGCCTCATGAGATTCGGTCGATGTCAGAAAAAGAAATTTTGCAGCATATAAAAGAAAATGTTGAAGCATTGGATAAGATTAATTTCCAGAAGGCTGTTGGCGGAGAAGTGAAGAATCCGGTCCAGGTTAGATTCCTGAAGAAAGAGATTGCGAGAATGAAAACAATTCTCCGAGAGCGTCAAGCTGAAGCGGCGAAGAGTCCTTCTGAAAAGGAGACTGCGTGATGGAAGCGGCAAGCAGAAGTTTGAGAAAAGTGAGGATCGGAAAAGTCGTGAGCACGAAGATGCAGAAGTCTATCGTTGTAAGTATCGAGAGGCTTGTTCAGCATCCTATTTATAAGAAATATTCCAAGAGAACGACCAATCTGATGGCGCATGATGAAAAAAATGAAGCGGGTCTTGGAGACACCGTCAAGATCATGGAGACCCGGCCGCTGTCGAGCAGAAAACGCTGGCGTCTAGTCGAAATTGTCGAAAAAGCAAAGTAGAAACTGAAACTCATGGTACGTGAAGAGAAAAATAAGGTGGATCATTGTTTTTCATGGCACATGAAGAGTAAGAGAAGGTAGATCAGGAAATGATTCAGGAAGAGACTAATCTTGTCGTCGCCGACAATTCCGGTGCAAAGAAAGTACGATGTATTCGCGTGCTCGGCGGACATGATCGTCGTTATGCCGGGCTCGGAGATCTAATCGTGGTTTCGGTGAAACAGGCAATCCCGGGTGCCGAAGTGAAGAAGGGCGATGTGTCGAGAGCCGTTGTTGTACGCACGAAGAAAGAATACAAGAGGCCTGATGGTACTTTCATAAGATTCGATGAGAATGCGGCGGTGTTATTGAATCCGCAAGGCGAACCGCGCGGCACCAGAATTTTTGGGCCTGTTGCCCGTGAGCTCCGAGACAAGCAATTCATGAAAATAGTCTCGTTGGCGCCGGAAGTTCTCTAAGCAGAAAGGTTTCAAGAATGCACGTTCACAAAAATGACATGGTCCTGGTAATAAGCGGCAATTCGCGCGGCAAGACGGGAAAGGTCCTTCGCGTTCTCCCTGACAAGAAAAAAGTTCTGGTGGAAGGCGTAAATGTCAGAAAGCGCCACACGAGGCCGACGCAAAAAATGCCGGCGGGCGGAATACTCGAGCGCGAGATGCCGGTTCACGCTTCGACTGTAATGGTGATCTGTCCTAAGTGCAACAATGCGAGCCGGATCGGCTATGCGAGTGTTGCCGGAGCAGCAGGACGGAAACAAAAGATGAGAGTCTGCAAAAACTGCGAAGAAATGTTTTAAACGAGTTTTGAATATGGCAAAAGAAAAAACTAACGACCCCGCTCACAGGAAAGAGAATCCCCCGAAGGAATCGGCCGCGGCTGATCCTAAAACGGAGGCTGTGGAAAAAAAGAAGAAGCCTGCTCAGGCAAAACCGGCTACTGAGAAGTCCAAGGCGAAGCCGGAGAAAGCCAAAGCCGAGGAACCGCCGGAGCCGAAAGTACCCCCGCGTCTATTTGAGATTTACAGGAAAGATATCATCCCGGCTTTGATGAAAAGGTTCAGTTATAAAAATACCATGCAGGTGCCGAAGCTGGAGAAAATTGCTCTCAACTGCGGTGTCGGCGCTGCAACTCAGGATCCAAAAATTCTTGACACGGTTGTTCGGGAATTGACGGTTATCGCCGGTCAGAAACCCTCAATCAGAAAATCGAAGAAGGCGATCTCGAATTTCAAACTCCGTGAGAATATCCCGATCGGCTGCAAGGTTACGCTGCGAAGAGAGAAGATGTATGAATTCATGGATCGCCTGATAACTCTCGCGATTCCCCGCGTTCGCGACTTTCGCGGGGTGCCTGATAAATCCTTCGACGGCCGCGGCAATTACACGCTCGGCTTAAAAGAGCAAATCATTTTTCCGGAGATCGATGTCGACAAGGTAGAGAGAATTTTTGGTATGGACATCACTTTTGTAACTACAGCCAAGACCGATGAAGAAGCTTACGAATTGTTGAAAGGCTTCGGGATGCCTTTCAGAAAACGCGAAGCGTCCGAGGGAGAGTTTGGGAAAGCTGCCTAATCTCAAAAGGAGTAATTGAAAAGTGGCACGAACTGCAATGATCGTTAAGGCTCAGAGAGAGCCGAAATATAGAGTGAGAAAGCATAACCGATGCACGATATGCGGCAGGCCGAGGGCATATTATCGCAAGTTCGGTATTTGTCGTATATGTTTTAGAAAATTGGCGCTGGAAGGGTTAATACCCGGCGTCAAAAAAGCAAGTTGGTAATTTAATTTAGGAGTGGAAGTCGATGTCAATGACTGACCCCATTGCTGATTTTCTCACGAGGTTGAGAAACGCCGCGCTTGCACGACAGAGAAAAGTCGATGTGCCGGCAAGCAATTTGAAAAAAGCAATCACAAAAATACTTTATGAACAGCACTACATAGATAAATACACCGAGCTTCAGTCTCCTCCGCAGGGGACGATACGGATTTATCTTAGATACTACAACGGCATGCCGGTTCTTTCCGGAATGAAACGCGTTTCCGTTCCGGGACGCCGGGTGTACGCCGGAGCGGAGGAGCTTCCTCGCGTCCTTAACGGACTCGGGGTCGCAATCATCTCCACCAACAAAGGCGTGATGACCGACAAGGATGCGCGTCGCCTAAACGTGGGCGGTGAAGTAATCTGTTATATATGGTAAGGAGTTTCTAAAGTGTCACGAATTGGTAAAAAGCCCGTTCCCATTCCAAAAGGAGTAACGGTACAGGTCACCGGAAACGAAGTGAAAGTCAAAGGACCGAAGGGTGAAATGTCTACGGTTCTTCACCCCGATATTTCGATAGAAGTGAAACCCGAAGAAGTTGTTGTCAGAGTCAATAGTGACGATAATTTCCATAATGCCCTCCATGGTTTATGGAGAGCCAATCTTAACAACATGGTTAATGGAACGACCAGGGGCTATGAAAAGAAGCTTGAAATAGTAGGAGTTGGATATCGTGCCGAAATGAAAGGAACGAATATTCAGATGACACTTGGTTTCTCGCATTCAATTCTTTTTAAGCCTCCGAAAGGGATCAAGGTCGAGACACCTTCGCCTACCAACATCGTCGTGTCGGGTGTCGATAAGCAGCTTGTCGGACAGATTGCTGCGAAGCTAAGATCTTTTCGCCCGCCTGAGCCGTATAAAGGCAAAGGAGTCAAGTATGAAGGTGAGTTTATTCGCCGCAAAGCAGGCAAAGCAGCAGCTGCGGCCAAGTAAAATTAAAGGTTTGATTAAATGGGACGTCTTCAAGTAAAGAAAGAGCGCAGGGAAAGAGCCAAAAGAGGACTAAGGAAGAGTATCAGAGGAACATCTGACTGCCCGCGCCTGGTGATTTTCCGAAGCCTGAAACATATTTACGGCGCAATTGTCGATGACACGCAGGGGAAGACAATCCTGCAGGTGTCAAGCTTAAGTAAAGAAATTGCCGACGCAGTGAAGGCTGCGAAAGGGAAAACCAACCGAAGCAAAGCAGTTGGTGTTGCACTTGCCAAGAAGGCGCTCGAGAAAAACATTCAGAAAGTGGTATTTGACCGCGCAGGATATCTGTACCACGGCAGACTCAAGGCGTTTGCAGATGGTGCCCGCGAAGGCGGATTAAAATTTTGACCATGATTAAAGGGGTTTGGAAATGAAACTAAAAAACCTAAAAGGCGCACAAAGAGTTAAGCCGGATCAAACGGAGCTTAAAGAGAAGCTGGTTCATATTAACCGCGTTGCGAAAGTCGTCAAAGGCGGACGGCGTTTTAGCTTTAACGCGATAGTTGTTGTTGGTGATGGGAAGGGAAGCGTCGGCATCGGACTCGGTAAGGCAAACGAGGTCAACGATGCCATCAGCAAGGGAGTTGATGACGCGAAGAAAAACGTCGTACACGTAGCGGTTCTTAGAGGAACGATTCCTCACGCCATCGTCGGAAAGTTCGGAGCCGCGAAAGTTTTGCTGAAGCCGGCTACTCCGGGTACCGGTGTAATTGCCGGCGGAGGCGTACGGGCAGTTCTGGAGTCCGCGGGAGTTCAGGATGTCTTGACGAAGTCCATGGGTTCATCGAATCCACATAACGTTGTTAAGGCAACGATGCGCGCGCTTTTGAATCTTTCGGACCCAAGAATGGTAACTGAAAGAAGAGGACTGCAAATCAGGGATCTGTTCCCTCTAGAGCGGACGTCTTCCGACTCCAGTGCGGATGGATCGCAAGAATCTCCGCAGGTGACGAAATGAGTAGCGCGAAGAAAATCAAGATCACACAGATTAGAAGTACGATTGAGAGGCCTGAACCGCAGAAACGTACCATCAAGGCGCTTGGTTTAGGTAAGATCAGAAAATCGGTTGTAAAAGCAGACACTCCTCAGATAAGAGGAATGATTGCAAAGGTTCGACACCTGATTCAGGTCGAAGAGGCATAGGAGTTTTTTAGATGAATATTCTCGGAAATTTGAAGCATTCGCCGGGCGCGAGGAAAAAAGTGAAGCGGATTGGACGTGGCGTCGGCTCGGGACACGGCAAGACTGCCGGCAAAGGTCATAAAGGTCAGCGTTCACGGTCGGGAGACCAAATCAGGCCATGGTTCGAGGGCGGACAGATGCCTCTCAATCGCCGGATTCCAAAATTTGGTTTCAGGAGCCCGTTCCGTGTTGAGTACCAGGTTATCAATGTATCGACACTCGGCAAGTTGGCCGAAGCTGGTAAATTGCCGGATGGTGTGGTCACGCCGGAGATTCTATACAAAGTCGGCGCGGTGTCGAAGAAATCTCGGCCCGTGAAAATTCTCGGGGACGGCGAGCTCTCTAAAAAATTGGATGTCTCAGCGAACGCATTTAGCGGTTCAGCATCGAAAAAAATCGAAGCTGCCGGCGGCTCGGTGAAGAAAATCACGGAGCTATCCGCGGCAAAAACAATTGAGTCGTAACAAATGTCAAGACTAACTGACAGCCTGAGAAATATTTTCAAGGTCGAAGACCTGAGGAAGAGAATTCTTTATACCGCAGGGTTGCTTATCGTGGTACGCATCGGCGCACATATTACCCTGCCGGGAGTTGACGCTTCGTTACTAGCGGAGTCGATTCGAAACCAGTCACAGAACACTTTGTTCGGTCTTTATGATCTGTTTGCGGGCGGCGCGTTCCAGAACGCGGCGATATTTGCAGAAGGAATCATGCCGTATATCAGTGCGTCGATCGTCATACAGTTGCTGGGCGCCGTAGTTCCATATTTCCAGAAGCTCCAGAAGGAAGGCGAGGAAGGTCACAAGAAAATCACTCAACTGACGCGTTACGGCACGGTTTTGATCTCGGCTCTGCAAGGCTGGGGAATCAGCGTCAGACTCCAGAGCATGGTTGCAACCGGGGGTCTTCCTGTCGTTCCCGATCCAGTTCGTGGACTCGGATTTACGATCTCAACGGTCATAGTTCTGACGGCAGGGACGATCTTCATGATGTGGCTCGGCGAGCAGATGACCGAAAAAGGGATCGGCAACGGGATTTCGTTAATAATTACTATCGGCATCATCGCCAGGTTTCCGAATGCAGTTCTCGATGAGTATCAGCTTGTCAGCTCCGGTACGCGCGGGTTTATTTCCGAGGTTGTGATTGTCGCCCTCATGATTGCGATCGTCTCGGCGATTGTTTACGTCACGGACGGCACCCGAAAAATTCCCGTTCAATATGCGAAGAGAGTGGTCGGCCGAAAGGTTTACGGCGGTGTGACGCAGTACATTCCGATCAGAGTCAATACGGCAGGCGTCATGCCGATCATCTTCGCGCAGTCGATCATGTTTGTGCCGCAGACGATCTTGACTTTTTTCCCTGAAAACGAATTCATGCAGAGTATATCGGGATATTTTTCATATACGTCGTGGGTCTATTCGTTCATCTATGCACTTATGATTATTTTCTTCACGTATTTTTACACTGCCATCGCTTTTAATCCGAAGGACGTAGCGGACAATATGAAGAAACAGGGGGGGTTCGTCCCCGGAATCAGACCCGGGCAACATACTGCAGATTTCATTGACAACATTCTGACGAAAATCACTTTGCCGGGATCCATTTTTCTTTCGATCGTTGCCATTCTCCCCGCGTTTATGGTGAGATTTGGCGTAAGTTCATCATTCTCGTCGTTCTTTGGAGGAACAAGTTTGTTGATTATCGTCGGAGTTGCCCTCGATACGGTTCATCAAATCGAGTCGCAGCTCGTGATGCACCACTATGATGGCTTTATGAAGACGGGAAGATTGAAGAGCCGTCGTTACTCTTGATGGCTTATGATAAACATCAAAACATCCCGCGAAATAGATCAGATGCGCGAGGTCGGAAGAATAGTCGCTGGAATTCTTGATTTGGTTGAGAAAAATATAAAGTCTGGAATCACGACCAAGGAATTGGACGAACTCGCGGAAGATTATGTTCTTTCAAAAGGTGCGAAGCCTGCCTTCAAGGGCTATGGATTTGACAAGAAGAATCTTTTCCCTGCCACGATTTGCTTGTCGATTGACGATCAGGTCGTGCATGGCATCCCGGGTGCCCGCAAGTTAGAGAAAGGGCAGATTCTCTCCGTCGATGTCGGCGCTGTAAAGGATGGATATTATGGAGATGCCGCGAAGACTTTTGCGATCGGAGACGTATCCGAGGAAAAGAAAAAATTGGTGGAGGTGACGGAAAAAGCGCTTCAGCTCGGGATTGAGAATGCCGTAGCAGGAAACCATGTTGAAGATATTTCCCAAGCCATCCAGGAGTATGTCGAAGGAAACGGATTTTCCGTCGTCCGCGATTTGGTAGGCCATGGGATTGGAACAAAATTGCACGAAGATCCGCCCGTCCCCAATTACGGCAGGAAAGGGAAGGGATCTCTGTTGAGAAATGGAATGACGATCGCAATTGAACCGATGGTCAACGCAGGAGCCTATAAGGTTTTTACTGCGGAAGACGGTTGGACGGTCTATACATCGGACGGCAAACCTTCGGCGCATTTCGAGCACACGATCGTTGTGACTGATGGACGACCAGAGATATTGACGTTTTTAAATGGCTAAACAGGGACAAATTAAAGTCGACGGAACGATCACTGAGACTTTGCCGAACGCAACTTTTCATGTGAAGCTGGAGAACGGTCATGAGGTCCTGGCTCATATCTCCGGCAAGATGAGAATGAATTTCATAAAAATTCTTGTAGGAGATAAGGTCACGGTGGAGCTTTCGCCGTATGATCTCAGCAAAGGCAGAATCATTTACCGTTACAAATAAATATTTTGAAGTGGCAAAAATTTTATTAAAGAGAATCTAAGATGAAAGTCAGAGCATCGGTCAGAAAACTTTGCGATAATTGCAAGGTGATAAAACGTAAAGGCGTCGTTAGAGTCATTTGCAAGAAGAACCCCAAACACAAACAGCGCCAGGGGTGAGAGAGAATAAGGTGTCAGTCGATGACGGATGCCGATAGTTAACAAAAAGGAGAATTAAGTTGGCGAGAATTGCTGGAGTAGATTTACCGAAAGCCAAGCGCGCTGGCTACGGTTTGACATATATCTTCGGGATCGGTCACCATTCCGCCCTGCAAATATTGGACAAGGCAGGTGTGGATCCGACGAAGCATGTCGGTGAGCTGACCGATGAGGAAGTCGCGAGAATTCGACAGGTGATTACTTCGGATTACAAAGTTGAAGGCGCACTCAGAAGTGAGACACAAATGAATATCAAGCGCCTCATGGATATCGGTAGTTACCGCGGGCTCAGACATCGTAAGGGGCTTCCTGTGAGAGGACAGCGCACAAGGACGAATTCCCGCACCCGTAAGGGAAAAAGACGAACAGTTGCAGGGAAGAAGAAAGTTTTAGCTAAGAAGTAAAAAATAGGAGATTTTGATTTGGCGAAGGTTGCAAGCAAGAAGCGGAAAAAAACATCGGTCGATGCTCATGGAATAGCGCATATAAAAGCAACATTCAACAACACCGTTGTTGCTCTGACAGACATCTATGGAAACATTGTGGCGTGGTCATCTGCCGGCAAGATGGGATTCAAAGGGTCGAGAAAGAGCACACCGTATTCGGCGCAGATGGCCGCAGAGGCGGCAGCGAAGGAAGCTGCAAATCTGGGAATGAAGAAAGTAGAAGTGCTCGTGAAAGGCCCCGGGTCAGGCCGCGAGGCAGCTATCAGAGCGCTGCAAACCGGCGGTCTGGAAATTACAAGCATACGCGACGTCACGCCTATTCCGCATAACGGTTGCAGGCCCCCAAAGAGACGCAGAGTTTAATTAAAAATTTTTCGGAGTGGTAGATGGCAAGATATGTTGACGCAAGTTGCAGACTTTGCAGAAGAGAGAGACAAAAACTGTTTTTAAAAGGAGTAAAGTGCTACACGGAGAAATGCCCGCTCGAGAGGCGTAACTACGCTCCCGGTCAACACGGACTCCGCAGAAGAGCAAAGGTGAGCGAGTATGGAGTGCAGCTTCGCGAAAAACAAAAAGTGAAGAGGATTTACGGAGTGTTTGAACAGCAATTCAGACGCTACTTCGAGATGGCGACTCATCAAAAAGGAAGAACCGGCGAGAACCTGCTGAAACTTCTTGAGCGAAGACTCGATAATGTTTTGTATAGAATCGGATTTGCTCCATCCAGGAAATCTGCAAGGCAGCTTGTGCTCCACGGCCACTTTATGGTTAACGGCAGAAAAGTCGACGTCGGGTCTTTTCTACTCAGAGCGGGTGATGTAATCAAGGTTGCGGAGCGAAGCAACCAGGTCGATACGATTCACTCCTCCTTGAAACGAGTTAAAGACGGAATGTTGCCGTCGTATTTGCAGCTTGACAAGGCACAACTTACCGGTACATTTCTGCAAATCCCGGAACGCGCTGAAATACCGCTCCCGGATGTTAACGAGCAACTTATCGTCGAACTGTATTCCAAATAATACCATGGTACGTCTGAATTTCAGGATTAACGAAATCTTGAGAATTCTCTGAATCCAGGTCAAATTTTAATTGAGGTGAAAATCTAATGAGCACCGTGAAATTGCAAATGCCCGAAACGATAGTTTTAGACCAATCAACCTATAGCAACAATTTCGGCCGGTTTTTTGTGGAGCCGCTGGAACGCGGCTTCGGGACAACTTTAGGAAATTCATTCAGACGAGTTCTTTTGTCTTCAATTCCGGGATGGGCATTTACCCATTTTAGGATTCCAGGTGCTCTTCATGAGTTTTCGACCATAAAGGGTCTGTCGGAAGATCTCGTCGACTTTACCCTGAACTTGAAGGGTGTCCGGATCAAGCTGATAGATAAGAAATTGAACAAAATAAATCTTAAGCTGAAAGGTCCGATGGATTTCAAAGCTGAAGAAATTCAGAGGCAGTATCCGCAGATTGAGGTTTTGAATCCGGAACATCACGTAGGAACGTTGAGCGATTCTAAGGAATTGGAAATTGAATTGCGGATAGGAAGAGGAAAAGGTTATGAGCCCAGTGAGGATCATAAACTCACCGAGGCGCCGGAGGATCTGGTCTCGATAGACGCACTTTTTTCTCCGATCAAAAATGTCAGGTTCTTTGTCCAGCCGACCGGAGTCGGTGAGAAAACGACACTCGAAAAATTGACGATTGAAATCGAGACCGACGGTTCCATAACTCCTGAAGATGCATTGACCACTGCTGCGAAGATGTTGCAGGACCACATCCAATTATTCTTGAATCTTGGAATACATCAGGAATCCTCGGACGAGAGTTCGGCGGCGGAGGAAGAGGCTGCACGAATCAGAAAACTATTGAAAATGTCGGTGGACGAACTCGAACTTTCCGTCCGAGCTCACAATTGCCTGAAAGCTGCAAACATCCACACCATTTCTGAACTCGTGAACAAAGATGAGGCGGAACTTCTTCGCTTCAGAAACTTCGGACGGAAATCGCTGGCCGAACTCGCTGAGAAAATCGGGAGCATGGGACTCAATTTTGGGATGGACATCAGCAAGTATTTGAAAGACGACAACGAATAAGTTGAAAGCTAATAGTGAAGAGCTAAAAACGGGACGCTCCATTATTCTTAACTCTTCACTCCTGAAAGAATTGCGGAGTTTATTGAAATGAGACATCTGAATAAAGGAAGAAAACTGAAGAGAACGGCGAGTCATCGAGAGGCGCTGATGGAATCGCTGGCAACAAGCTTGATTCTTTACAAGCAAGTGCGGACGACTCTTGCTAAGGCAAAGGAAATGCGCAGTTTTATTGAGCCTCTGATCACGAAGGCAAAGAGCGATGGGGTTCCTGCACGGCGACAAGTTGCAAGATTTATCAAGAATCGGGATGCGGTGAAGATTCTTTTTAGTGAGATCGCGCCAAAGGTTATGGAGAGAGCAGGCGGATATACGAGAGTAGTGAAGTTGGGTCAACGGCATGGTGATGGCGGCGAGGTAGCCATTATCGAGCTGGTCGACTTCAATGCCGCCGACGAAGCGGAGAAGCGTCGGAAACAACCGAAGGAAAAAGAAGCTCAGCCAAAGGAAGAGAAATCTGAAAAGGCTACTTCAGGACAGGAATCAAAAGCAGAGTCCGCTGCCTCAAGGCAGTAATCGACACCTCCACCAGAGAGGCGCCCAATAAAGGACCAGCCGTGAAAGAAAAACTGTCACAGGCCGTCATTGTCTGGGTAGATTGAAATTTTCCCGCCTTTTTACTAAATTATAAATGATGTGAACAAGTCTAACTTTGATGGGGATATGACCTTATGAAAATTGACACGGCGAAATTTGTGACCAGTGCTGTGGACTACTCCCAAGTACCGGACACGGAATTACCGGAGATCGCATTTATCGGCAGGTCAAATGTCGGCAAGTCTTCCCTGATAAATAAGCTCTGCAATAAAAAGAATCTTGCGCAGGCAAGTTCAACTCCCGGGAAAACACGTTCTTTGAATTTTTTCCTGATAAACGAGGAGCGTTACTTCGTTGATCTACCGGGGTACGGTTACGCTATTGCTCCTGAACATATGAAATCAAGCTGGGCGAAACTAGTCGAAACCTACCTTCAAGAGCGAAAGCAGTTAAAACTTGTAATCCAGATATTGGACGCGCGACACGAACCGATGGAGTTGGACAAGATAATGATAGGCTGGCTTGAATTCTACAAAATCCCCTACGTGATAGTCATGACAAAAGCTGACAAGCTTTCCCAGAACAAGATGAACACGCACATGGCCCGTGCAAAGGCCCAGCTGCCGAACCTGAGGCTCTGTCAGTGCTTCTTACCTTTCTCGGCAATCTCCGGACAGGGACGGCCCGAGCTTGTGAAACTCATAGATGACTTCTCGCAGTCGAAAGACTGAGAGAAACAGGCTTAAATTCTACTTACACTATTAGGCGGGACCGCGGTGACGATGCGGGTCCAGCGTGTCGACCTCGCCTTGCTGCCCCTTAGCCGGCATAGATCTTCAGCCTCGTGAGCTCACTGCGGCTTTGTCTATCGCCATCACTTTAGAAATCATCCATCCAACAACACCAAGCCCCGCAACGAACAGAAGAAGAAAAATTATCATCGGGCTCCACTGAGTGTTTACGGTCTCCGTTGTAATATCCCGAAATCGAGATAGCTCTGTATTCTGCACCCACTGCCTGCTGATTGCATTCAATGTTATGACCACGAACTGCGCAAGTGCCGCAGTCGCTACCAAGCTCTTACTCGGCAGCAGATTCGATTTGACTCTCATGAACATCAGCAGCATAGCAAGCCATGGAGCACCGGGTGAAAGTGCGGTAAAGATGAAAAGAACAATCACCGATGGAGAATTACCAACGCGAGTCAGTGTGAACTCATCCAGCGCGCCGAAAATGTACCAGCTTCCGGTAACGGCGAACCAAATCGCTGCAAAGGTGAAAATGCCGAAGGCAAATCGTATAGCCCACGCCTTGTATCCGCTCGACGTAGAATCTTTTCTGAAGTAAAAAGCATCGAACACAATGTAAACAGCCGTCGTCATCATCGCTATCCCGAACATCATCAGCCACCGGGGAAACAGGGTCGGATCGGAAATGTTCAAGGCCTGGCCCGTCACTGCTCCTGCCGCGTTCGTTCGTTCGAAGATTCTTGTCCACTCGTTTACATTTACCATCAAACTAAAGTTGTTGGCAAAAAGAAATCCGATAATTATGAAAAGGATCGAGCTTACCCACGCCGATGCGACAGCGAATTTCGTCTTCCTGTTATTTCGAACGTTGAGCGAGTAGACGTAGACGCCATAGTAAGCAAAGACCAGAAGGAAGATCACGCTCAGCCACGGCCATCCTATTAAAACTCCGGCCGGATAGTAAAATTGATAATAGCTGACCTGTGTGAAGAGAAGAGGAACGATGCCGAGGTTGACACCCATTGCAACGATTATCGGCATACTTCGAGAAAGACGATGGGAAAGCTCTTCTGCGTGATTTTTCCCGAACGTTCCAAAGACCGCGACGATCAACATCCCGGCATACCAGATATTCATCGGGATCATGTGAAGAATAAATCCTAGGACTTTGAAGAAAGTTATGAACCAGAATGGTGCGGGGTTTCCGAGCGGTGAGGATGGCGCGATAAGATCTTGTGGATTCATTTCCCAATACCTCCTCCCTTCATTTGGGTTATGTCGGATTTTGAACGAATTGTTTCTCCCGAAAATATCATCCCGCTCGGGGAGTTGAGGGATATGCTTTCAAGAAATTTTGTTAGCAATATAGCCTCCTCCCTAGTTCCGCACCATGGCGGCATAAAGTAATGTGCCTTGTCGAGGTGGGTCACCACCGTATTGATCATGCTTTCACTCCAGCCGCGGGTGTATTCAGACACGCCCGAGAATCCTTTTTCCGAATGACAATCATTGCAATGATATTGGAAGAGGATTTTTCCAACCGCAAGTTGATCCGTTTCAGGCAACTGCAACAGTTTTGCACCATCTATATTTCCGTCCAAACCCATGACCTGCGGGTAGTGAGATCTAACAAATGCTTTTGTCCAGACCCCGCCGTTAAGGTATCCGGTCGCCTGCAGCTTTGGTATCTCTGAAGTGAGGACGTTGTTTCCTACCACATAATTATAGATGATGAAGGGTTTGCGCACACCTTCGCGGATGAACTCGCCGGTCGATGTGGCTGCTATTCCGATCGCAAAATATAGTATCGCAAATCCCGGATTGATCCAGCCCGGGTTCTTATGCGGGCCGAAGTACAGCATGAAGAAAACGACCGCCGAGGCTGCGAAGACGAGTGCGGTCAATACATTCAATGCGCTGGCGCCGGCGAGAGCTGCTTTACTGCTCGCAGGAAGGTTTATGTACCACCATGCTCCTCCGATCGTCACGAGCGCGGCTCCCACCATCGACCACGTAGCCGTTCTAGTTTCGACCAGAGATCGCAGATTTGAGTCGTTCTTCAATTTGAATGCCGCGTGCAAATAAATGTAGAGCGATGCCATCAGGAGGGAAGCTCCGCTTCTTGCGACAATCTGAGGCAACGTTTGCGGATTAAAAAATGCTACCCACATTCCTTTGTCGGGAGTCCAGGTTCCGATGTCAAGTTGGAACGCCGTAATGCCGGTTATTATCACGAGGCTCATATAGGCCGATACAGCATAGATCCAGCCTATGATCTTGTGCGTATGCGGGTCCAACTTTCCCCAGTAGTAGAAGAAAATAAATGCGGACGAAATCTCGAGCACGAAGAAGACGTACTCCATCGCCCATCCGAAAACGAATATATGAATCAACGATTCCGTGGCGAGTGGAGAGGAGAGTCCAATTATCCACCATATTCCGACCCCGGTTATTGCCCCGAAGACAACGGTGAGGAGGATAAAGAAAAACGTGTGTGATCTCAGGTAATCGAGAAGAGATTTGTTGTTTATTTTGTAGGCGTGAGAAACCTCACCTGCTAATACTATTCCACCGCCAACGGCGTACAACGAGGTGAAAATATGGATCGTGGCGATTAAAGCGATGAGCATTGGGGAGGTGAGGTATGGTACGTACCACCATGGATAATGCATTCAGTCCTCCGAAAAGGTTACGGCACAATTGAACGATGATGTATAGTGAAAAGTCTATAATGAATGGTCAACGGTGAGACCGCATTTTCTTTTGTCGATTCACTTTTAACTATTTTTGCGGAGAGGGAGGGATTCGAACCCTCGATACCCCGAAGGGTATTCCGGTTTTCAAGACCGGTCGATTCAACCACTCTCGCACCTCTCCAGTACGTCCTGGCACGATTTTTGGCTCCGGCCATGGTTGATGGCCGCCATGCGTTCAGGGACTACAGCAACAATTTACAGGTCTTCAGATAGAGTTACAATTCTTATAGCTGATTTCCCTCGAGTGACCTCTTGAAGATCACGAAGTTCAGGCCAAATGGAATCGGATGAGTATATTCGCCGGGTTTCAGTTTCTGAAGCACGTCTTGAACTTCATCTTCATACATGTGAATATCCACGGGCCCTAAATCTCCGCCATTTTGTGCTGAAGGGGAAGCGGAATATTTTTTAGCCAGAGACTCAAAACTATCTCCGGTCTGCAACGCAGCGTAGGCTGAATCGGCATCTGCCATAGTGGTACACATGATTTCTGAAAGCTTCATCATTAGAGGCGGCGACGGGATGACATGAGCAAGTTGTGAAATCTTTAACTGGATCGGCTTCCCGTTAGCCATAGCGGGTGAGTATCTCCATTGAAGAATGCACTTTACTGCCGCAGAATCCCATTGCGGATCGCCTGTAGAATTCTGAAGTTGTGCATAAAGGACTTTGCCTTCCTTGCTAATGAGCAGGTCCATTTTGAGATTGAAGTCAGATGATTTGAGAGCCGGTGGCGGAGAAGGAAGTGGAATCTTCTGGATCAACGTCGGCGGAGTGATTTCCGATCCCATTTGTCCGAATGTCGCGCAGCCGACATACAGAAATACTACGAGTCCCAGCGGAAGAACCTTTAACCCTGACATAGTAATCTCCTTTCTTTGTTCGTTGTTTTTACATTACTAACAAATGTTTTTAAAAGCAACTCTGGGGCCTTGTGGTCCAGTAGACTCGCTCGTGGACCTTGTCTCGTGTCAAAAACAAGAATAATGTCTCCACCAATAGAGGCAACTGATGGAGAAATCTCGACCGAAAACATGCAAAAGGACTTTTCTTAAGGTTTTGATCCATAGACTCAGGCGCTCCTTTGCTGAAAGAGCTGTGGTGTGGGTTGAACAAGTAGATTCCTTAATGTATATTGCTTTACTCCGACTAGTGGCCCGGAATTTCTGGGCTATTTTTTTAGAAGATATGGAAAAAACAGAGAAAATAGAGAGTTTAAAGAGATTGTTGAAACCGGCGATCGAAAGTAACGGAGCCTTCTTGGTAGATATTTCTCTTAAGGGAGACCAACGGCGGCCACTCCTTGAGGTCTTTTGTGAGACAGAGAGCGGAATATCAATTGACAAGTGTGCGGAGATTAGCAGAGAAATATTACCGTTGATCGACTCATCCAGAGTTCTGGGAGATAATTTCCGTTTAGATGTCTCTTCGCCGGGTATAGGAGTGCCACTGAAGGACAAGAGGCAATTTAAAAGAAACATCGGCAAGCTGATGTCCATCAAGTACCGTGACGAGCTAGAGGTGAAACATATTGAAGGCGATATGATCGATATAAAAGATGAGAAAATGGTCGTAAAGACGCAAAGTGGTACGGTCGAAGTCGGTTTTGATTTGGTCGATGAAGCAATTGTAAAAATAAGATGGTGACATCAACAACGAACGCCATCGGGAGAAGATAAATGCATACTGAAAAAAGTGAAATAATTTCAGCGGCTGCGGAGATTGCTAAGGAGAAGGGCATCGACAAAGAAGTCGTTTCGGAAATTTTGGAAGAGGTCTTCTCGGGAATTGTACAGAAGAAATACGGAGAAGACGTAGAAACAGATATAGTCACGAATGCGGACCGGGGTGAGATCGAGATTTACGTCATCAAGACGATCGTGGAACACGTGGATAACCCCGCAAAAGAAATCAGTCTTGAGGCGGTGAAACAATTGGACCCGAGCGGTGAGTTTGAAATAGGGGATCAGTATCCGGAAGAAATTTCTCCAGTGGATCTTGGCAGGCGGCTCGTGGTCTTTGCCAGACAGACGTTCCTACAGCGTCTCCACGAGTACGAAAAGAACGTCATCTACGACGAGTATAACAAGATGATCGGAGAGATCGTCGTCGGAGAGATTTACCAGGTCAAGCGCGACTTCATACTTGTTAATCACAACAGGCGTGAACTTTTTCTCCCACGTTCGGAGCAAATCTCGAATGAGCATTATAGAAAAAATTCTACGATCCGCGCCGTGGTCAAGGAGGTGCGGAAAGGAACTTCGGGACCTCAGGTGATCATATCGAGATCCGATCCGATGTTTCTTAAAAAACTGTTCGAGATGGAGATCCCTGAAATTTTTGACGGCGTTGTGGAAATCAAAGCAATTGCGCGTGAACCCGGCAAGAGAGCAAAAGTTGCGGTTCTTTCTATAGATTCGCGAGTTGACGCCGTCGGTGCTTGTGTCGGGATGAAAGGCGTGAGAATTCATTCGATCGTTCGCGAGCTGAATAATGAGAATATCGATGTCCTGAATTATTCCGACAATCCCACTCTTTTCGTAGAACGAGCACTTACTCCGGCAAAAGTCACGCGTGCTGAAGTGGACTTGGAAAACCACAAGGCTCAGGTGTGGGTCGACAATAATCAGGAGTCAATAGCGATCGGTAAGGAAGGCGTTAACGTGAAACTGGCATCGCGGTTGACAGGTTTCGACATAGATTTGATGAGAGAGAGCGCAGCACCCGAAACAAAGAGGGGTGAAAAGAGGCAAGCTGAAGAATATGATATCGATCTGTCCGAATTCAAAGAGGAACTTGGCGAGGTATTGTTGACAAGTTTTCTGGATGCCGGTTACCTGACTGCAAGGAACGTCTTGGAAGCGACAGAGGAAGAAATAAAGACCGATGTCGATATCTCTCTCGAGGAAATTTCCAAGATAAAGGACATGATGCGCAAAGAGCTTGAGGACGAACCTGAAAGCGAAGATGAGAATGAAATCGCAGATCAGCCGCAGGGTCTGAGCCAGACTCATGATGAGAAGACGGAATCTACCGAGGCGGTTCGCTCGGGCGAGGACAATCCAGCCGCTTCCGGAAATTCAGATGATGGGCCTTCCGCAGACGGAGAAACCGATAGCGCAAAGGTTGAGGATTCTGGCTCAAATGATGGAATAAATCCGGGCGTGAAAGAAGAATAGAGGCAAAGAGAAAACTCGACATGGCAGAAAGTACATTCAAGAAAAAACTCGTAACAAAAGTGGCTTCTGAGTTTCAAGTCTCTGCAAATGACATCGTAGATTTTTTGAAGACTAAGGGACACGACAAAATCAAGCGTACTTCGTCCATAGACGAGCAGATGTATAATGAGCTCGCTGCTCATTTTAAAAAGGAGCTTGATCAGGTTGAAAAGCGGCAGAAGATCAAAGAGCAGCTCACGGAGAAGCAAGAGGAAAAGGTAGCCGTCAAAAAACTAGTCGATACCGTGACTATTGAGAGACGCCTGCACATCGATGCAAAGGCGACTTCTCACATGCAAGAGGCTCCTTTGGCCGCTGAGGTAAAGGCTGAGCCAAGAGAAGACAAAGCCCTAGATGATGAGGTTTCCATCTCCTCAGCTGAGGTCTTAGATCGTGGCAAGATGGCACAATCTGACACTGTTTCAACGACGGCTGGAGGGTTTGAGAAGGAGCTCGAGTTAGGATCTGCCGAAACAGTCTCGGATACCTCGCCTATTAAGACGGAGGTCGAAAAAAAGGCTGCGAAGAAAAAAGCTGCGGAGACTCCTCAGGCAGCCGTGGATGTGAAGGCCAGGCATGCTGAAGTTCCTCCCGCAAGCAAAGAAGAGGGCGGGTTAAAAATTCGGGGACGGATCGACCTTCGTACTGGAAGGAAGATAACCGAGGAAGAACTCAGGTTGCAGCATGAACTCGAAGAAGCCGAGAAAAAAACAAAAGAAGCTGCGGCCGAACTGGAGACAGAAACATCAGCACACAAGAAGAAGAAGAAAAAGAAGAAAAAAATTCGAGAGGAAAGCTCTCCGGAGCCTGTGGTTGCAGCGGAAATTACCGAAGAAGACCTCAAGAAGCGGAAAAAGAAAAAGGGCAAACACCCGGATGTCGACGAAGCAGAGGTTGAGTTGGCTTTCCAGCGAACGATGGCAAGCCTCGATGACGCCGGGGAATCCGACCGGGCGGCGATGCGAAAGAAGAAAAGAAAGGAAAAGTTTGAGGCCGCCCAACGTGCTATCGAGGAGCAAGAAAAAGAGAAACGCAAATTAAGGCTTCCTGAGTTTGTCTCGGTCGGTGAGCTCGCAAAACTTATGGAAGTTGATGTTGCTGATGTTATTTCAAAGTGTATTTCCTTCGGCTTGATGGTTTCGATCAATCAAAGGCTTGATCTCGAGACAATTACTCTTCTCGCAGACGATTTCGGTTATGAGGTCGAGTTGCAGGAGGAATACACGGACGAACTCCTCGAGGATAAACCCGATTCCCCGGAGAGCCTGAAGCCTCGCCCGCCCGTTGTTACCATCATGGGACATGTAGATCACGGAAAGACTTCCCTGTTAGATTTCATAAGACAGACTAACGTAGTGGCGGGCGAAGCTGGTGGAATTACTCAGCATATCGGCGCCTATCAGGTAAGATTGAAAAACGACAAGCAAATAACTTTCCTCGATACGCCGGGGCATGAGGCGTTTACGGCTATGCGCGCCAGGGGCGCTCAAGTAACCGACATCGTCATTCTCGTGGTTGCCGCCGATGACAGCGTGATGCCGCAAACAATCGAAGCCATTAACCATGCACGCGCCGCCAATGTTCCGATGATCGTAGCAATAAATAAAATTGACAGACCTGAGGCCAATCCGGATCGGATTAGGAAGCAGTTAGCGGATCAGAATGTTCTCCTGGAAGAATGGGGTGGAAAGACTCAATCGGTGGAAATCTCTGCAAAAAAGGGAACTAATGTTGAGCTCTTGCTGGAAAAAGTTTTGCTCGAGGCCGAGATACTCGATCTCAAGGCGAACCCGAACAGGCTCGCAAGGGGCGTCGTGATAGAATCGACACTTGACAGAGGTCGCGGTGCAGTTGCGACCGTATTGGTTCAAAAGGGAATTCTGAAAATTGGAGATCCGTTTGTGGCGGGGACAAGCAACGGAAGAGTCAGGGCCATGGCAGATGAGCGCGGAAATCGAATCGAAGCCGCATTGCCATCGATGCCGGTTCAGGTCATCGGATTTGACGAACTCCCGACTGCGGGTGATATCATGGTCGCGGTCGTGAACGACAAGTTCGCTCGCGATATCAGCAACCGCAGAAAAATAATAAGACGCGAGCAGGAGATGCGCGGTACGCGCCAGCATGTGACTCTTGAAGATATCTCGAAAGAAATTAAAGAGGGGATGATTAAGCAGCTTAACATTGTCGTGAAAGGCGACGTCGATGGCTCAGTTGAGGCGTTGAGTGACGCTCTTGCAAAATTATCCAACGATGAGGTCCGAGTACAGGTTATCCACAAAGCGGTGGGCGGAATTTCCGAATCGGATGTTTTGCTCGCTGCCGCTTCGAATGCAGTTATTCTCGGATTCCACGTTAGGCCGGGGTCTGCCGCGAGGAAACTGGCGGAGACGGAATCTGTCGAAATCAAATTATACAGCATTATTTATGATGCGATTGAGAATGTACGGAAAGGATTGGAGGGATTACTTAGCCCGGAGATTCACGAAGATGTGGTGGGTTCGGTAGAAGTCAGACAAGTTTTCAAGGTCCCCAAGGTGGGAACGGTTGCGGGCTGCTATGTGGTCGACGGAAAGGTTCAGAGAAGCAACCGTGTAAGACTCATTCGAGACGGAATCGTAGTTTATGAAGGCACCATAGGCTCGTTAAAGAGGTTTAAAGATGACGTCAGGGAAATTGAAGAAGGTTATGAGTGCGGTTTGAGTCTCGAAAACTTCAACGACATAAAGGTTGGTGATACCATTGAAGCTTTTGTTATTGTTGAAACTCAACGAACGTTGGACTAGCGGCTAGCCGCTAGCGATAGGTATTTGGAATCCAGTATCTAAAATTTGTCCTAAAGTGTCTGTTAGAACAGAAAAAGTAGCTCACTTAATCAAGCAAGAAATCAGTCTCCTCATTGAACGGGATTACAGAACTTCAGAGATGGGGTTTATGACGGTTACGAAGGTAACCATGTCGCCTGATCTGAGACTGGCGAGAGTTTACATAAGCGTTCTTGGTGACACTAAGACGCAAGAGCGAACGCTCTTCCTGTTAAATGAAGCGAAGAAAGATATCAGGCAGTTCATCGGCAAAACGGTGAGGATTAAATTCACGCCTGAGATCGTCTTCTTCATCGACGATACCATGGATTACGTCGCCAACATAGAGCAGTTGTTGAAGAAAGCTCGTGAGAACGATGGCAAGTAGGATGAATGAGTGATGAGGTTGAGAGAATAATAAAGTGAGAACATTAGGAGAAATCATTCCGGTTTACAAACCGAAAGGTGTCACTTCCTTCGAAGTCGTCAGGATATTGCGGCGAGAGTTGTCGAAGGTTTCACCTGAGCGAAAGCCTGAGAAGATAGGCCATGCCGGCACACTTGATCCGCTGGCAGAAGGGCTGCTCATCGTTCTCACCGGGAATAAAACGAAACTGATGAACGAGTTCTTAAAACTTGATAAAGAGTACCTGGCGACATTCAGACTAGGAGCTACGTCGAAAAGCCACGATCTCGAGACGGAGCTTGTTGAACAGACCCCTCACGTAAGTTTGTCCGAGGAGCAGGTTCGCGACGCTTTGAAAAAATATATTGGAAAAATCGAGCAAATACCGCCGGAGTTTTCGGCGACGCGCATCAATGGCAAGAGGGCATATAAGCTGGCGCGACGTGGAGTGAAGTTCGAGTTGAAACCCAAAATAGTGTCAATAACCGAATTGGACGTTGAAGAATTTGCAGCAGCGCATCTCAAGGTGAGAATCGTGTGCTCAAGCGGTACTTACATTAGAAGTTTGGCAAGAGACATCGGCCGCGATCTTGGGTGCGGCGCGGTGCTGGAGGAACTCATCCGGATTCGTATCGGCTCTTACTATGCGAAGAACGCCGCTAAGCTTGACGAATTGAACTTGTCGGATGGCGTTTCCGGGAAGTCCGGGCCTTCGAATAATAAGCACGAAAGGGTCGCCGCGTGATTTGTTATTCCCTTGAGGAAATCAAACGCGATCCGAAATCGGTGGTCACTGTCGGGACATTCGACGGGATGCATGCGGCTCATCGCAAAATATTGGACACGCTTGTTGAAAAGACGATCGCGATCGGCGGAAGGAGTGTCGTGATTACCTTCAAGCCGCATCCACAGGAGACTCTTGGTAATGGAAGCGTCGAGCTTTTGATGACGGAAGAGGAACGTGTCGGGATGATGAGCGATGCCGGCATCAACGAGATTTGTGTCCTCCACTTCGATCGCAATTTTTCCCTTGTAACTGCCGAAGATTTTCTCGTTAAGCTGGTGAAAGAAAAAATCGGCTTGCACGAACTGGTACTCGGCTATAATCATACTTTCGGGCATAAGGCCCAAGGCACCGTCGAATTTGCCCGCGAAGTTGGCGGTAGAATCGGATTTGGTGTAGATTTCGTTGACAAAGTTCTGATTGAGGGAATGATTGTTTCAAGTTCCAGCATCAGGAAGCTTTTGAAAGAGGGAAACCTTCCTCTCGCAAACAAGATGCTCGATCGCTCATATTCGTTCGAGGGCTTCGTGATACGCGGCAACGGGCGGGGAAGACTTCTCGGTTATCCGACCGCAAATCTGAAGCTGGTCGATGACCGCCTCCTGGTTCCTTCTTTCGGAATATATATCGTGGAAGTCGCGGCGGAAGGGGAAAAATTCGTGGGACTCGCAAGCATCGGTGTGCGGCCGACATTCGAAAATTCCGGGCTCCCTATCGTGGAAGTCTGGATCTCCGACTTCGACCGGGACATTTATGGTAAGAAGATAAGAGTTTCTTTCATAAGGAGACTTAGAGAAGAAATGAAGTTCAATTCATCTGATGAGTTGATCTCGCAAATGAATGAGGATAAAAAAATGATGAATGAATATTTGATCAAAACATTCAGTAAACAAAAATAGGAGTCTTGTAATGCCTTTGACAAAGGAGCGAAAGCAAGAACTAATTAAGAAGTACGGCAAATCCACGAGTGACTCGGGTAATACCGAAGTCCAGATTGCAATTTTGACCGAAAGGATTAATGAACTATCGTCGCATTTCGAAGCCCACAAGGGAGATAACCATTCTCGCATGGGACTCCTCGGGATGGTCGGAAAAAGGAGACGTCTCCTGGACTATCTGCAATCGAAGAATATCGATCGATACAGGAAGATTGTGGACGAATTGGGACTCAGAAAGTGAACCCGCTGACCTTAAAGGTCTTTGAAAACTGTGAGGCCTTCGGGAACTTAAACGAAAAGGATAAATAATGGAAGATTTTATAAGTAAAGAGATTGAAATTGGCGGAAGAAAGTTGACTCTTGAAACGGGTCGACTTGCTAAACAGGCAAGTGGAGCAGTCTTGGTACGATATGCCGATACACTTGTTCTCACTACGGTAGTTGCAGCTGAGGAGGCGGTTGAGGGAACAGATTTCCTGCCGCTGCAGGTTGAATATCGGGAGAAGACTTCCGCTGCCGGAAAAATTCCCGGCGGGTTTATAAAGCGAGAGGGGAAACCGAGCGAGAAAGAGGTCCTTTCTGCAAGGCTGATCGACAGGCCGATCCGGCCGCTTTTTCCGAAGGAGTGGCGATATGAAACTCAAGTAGTCTCGACCGTTTTCTCGTTCGACGGTGAAAATGACGGCGACATTTTAGGTGCAATCGGGGCTTCGGCAGCGTTGGCAGTTTCAGATATTCCGTTCGACGGGCCGATTGCTGAAGTAAGGGTGGGAAGGGTCGATGGCCAATATGTGATCAACCCGACCATCCCACAACTGGGAAAGAGCGATATCGATTTGACTGTTGCCGGCACTGAAGATTCGATCGTGATGGTCGAAGGCGAAGCGAGGGAGATTTCGGAAGCTGAGATGATAGGCGCACTTGAGCTCGCGCATAACCACATAAAGGAAATTGTTGCTCTTCAAAAGGAATTTGCCGCTCTCGTTAACAAAACGAAGCGGGAAGTAAGTGCCCCGGAAGCAAACGAGCCGCTTGTCGTCGAAGTAAAATCCCTTGCTTGTGATCGCATCCGCGAATCAAACAGGACCCTTGCAAAGAAGGCAGAGAGAAGCGAGCGGACGAAAGCGATAAAGGCGGACGTACTGGCTGCACTTGCAGAAAAACATCCAGTCGAAGATCCTGTCTTGCGCGAGAAACAGGAAATGATCATCGGTGAGATTCTTCACGATATCGATCGGGAAGATATGCGTCAAATGATCTTGAAGGAAGGCCACAGGCTGGACGGAAGAGGATACAAGGACGTTCGCCCGATATCGTGCGAAATCGGCGTCCTCCCGCGTACTCACGGTTCTGCTCTCTTTACGAGAGGCGAAACTCAAAGCTTGACGACGGTTACGCTCGGGACGAAATTGGACGAGCAAACGATCGACGGTTTGCTCCCTGAATCGACCAAGCGCTTCATGCTTCACTATAACTTCCCGAGTTTTAGTGTGGGAGAAGTTGGAAGAATGTCAGGACCGGGTCGACGTGAGATAGGACATGGAAATCTTGCCGAGCGGGCATTGAAAAATCTCGTTCCCGGCGAAAAAGAGTTTCCGTACACGGTACGCATCGTGTCGGACATTCTTGAATCGAATGGGTCTTCTTCGATGGCGACTGTATGTGCGGGTTCTCTGGCTTTGATGGATGCAGGCGTGCCGCTTGCAAAGCCGGTTGCCGGAATCGCGATGGGATTGATCAAGGAGGGCGACGATGTTGCAATCATAACGGATATTCTCGGAAACGAGGATCATCTCGGCGACATGGATTTCAAAGTTGCCGGCACGCGAGATGGCATTACCGCGTTTCAGTTGGATATAAAAATCCGCGGTATATCGTTCGAAATCATGACTCGTGCGCTTGATCAGGCGAAAGAAGGGCGACACCACATTCTCAACATCATGGAACGGGCAATCTCAGAGCCCCGTAAGGAACTCTCAAAGTATGCACCTCGATTGACTTCGATCAAAATTCCTGTTGATATGATCGGAGCGGTGATAGGGCCGCAAGGAAAGGTCATCAAAAACATAGTCCTGCAAACAGGTGCCGAAGTAAACATCGAAGATGACGGGACGGTACTTATTGCAGCTGTATCCGGAGAAGCGAGTGATAAGGCGAAAGAAATGATTGAGCGACTTGTGGAATCGCCGGAAGTCGGAAAGATCTACAAGGGAACCGTAAAACGCCTCATGGACTTCGGTGTGTTCGTTGAATTTCTTCCGGGCAAAGAGGGTCTACTGCACATTTCGCAGATAGATCACAAACGAGTTAACAAGGTTGAGGATGTCTTCAAGGTCGGCGATGAGGTTGAAGTCAAGCTGATGGAAGTTGACGACATGGGAAGATACAATTTGAGCAGGAAAGTCTTGATCGAAAATCCTAATCCAAATCAGAACCCATCTGAAGGGTCCTTTGGAGAAGAGGAAAAACACAGGCATTCGCAGCATCGACATTCGCATTCCGACAGATCAAAGGGAAGAAGGTAAGCGTTGAGAGTCTAGCAGCTGTGGATTAGTACTTGGTCTGCAGCTCACGACCTGCATGTAAACCCATATATTGTTTTTTGGCCGACGGCCTTTTAATTTTATAACCCCATGCCGAAGTGGTGGAAATGGTAGACACACTGTCTTGAGGGGGCAGGGCCCGAAAGGGCGTGCGGGTTCGAGTCCCGCCTTCGGCACTAGACCGTGGGGTTAAACCACCTCTAGAAATTAATTCCCCGACATCCGTTTATTGTCCCTCGCGCTTGCTTATGATGATATTATGGATGGCCATGAACCATGGTTTAATGAGGGCGGATATGGTCTTCTTCTGCTTAGGATCTGAAGATGTCCATCAAAGATTACGGCCCGGTTGAACTACATAGGGTGCGGTTAGTTTATTCTTCGCCAAGGTATCCATGTTGTACTTTCGTGGTATGAAGTACCCCGTACTTTATTTTTGTTGTTGACAAATACAATTCAGTGAGTTATTATACAGCCGTAAAATAAATAGGAGAAAAGTCATGACTAGTGATGTTCAAAAAAGATTGAAGATAGTTCAGACTTACAAGAAAGTTGGAAGTCTTAGAGGTACGGCTGAAAAGGTTGGTGCCAATGTCAAGACAGTCAAGAAGTGGATTGACAGGTACTCCAAGTTCGGCCAGAAGGGACTTACAGATAAGAGATTCAAATCACCGAAAAGATAGATCACGCTGGCTGGGAGGACGGAAGTTCTAAACCGTCCTTTAAATTTGGTTGACGAGACTCGAAAATTCATTTTCGTTTTGCCGGCATGGTTAGAATAAGTCGGAGTCAACGCTTTGAAGAGACATTGGTGAACAATAGAGATAATATTTGCCAAAAAGAGATGTGAAAATTTGTGAGTCGTGGCCCGGCGAAGTGGGCGCCGGGAGCTCACCCACGCAACGGCAGAAAGTCCTTCAACATCTCCGGTGAGAATTCATTTTTAGAGTCAGTCTTAAGTTTGCTTTAGGGAGTTTCCGCAGATGATACAAAGTATGACAGGTTACGGAAAAGGCGAGGCAACGGTAGGGGTGTGCTATGCGCTGGCAGAGATACGGAGTGTCAATAGCAGATATTTAGAAATAAACGTCAAACTTCCCCAGAGTCTTTCAACTCGCGAGATTGACGTTCGAGAAATGGTGCGGCAGCAGATTTCTCGCGGGAAGCTATCGGTCCTTGTTTCAATGATTGGTCTAGGCAGCGAGGACGAAGTCACAGTTGATCCCGAGTCCGTAAAGCATATCTTAGAGCTTTTGAAGTCCTTGAAGAAGTATGCCAGAATTTCCGGTCCGATAAAGTTGGAACATGTTCTAAGCTTTAAGGATATTTTCAAAGGAGCAGCGAGTGAAACGTTGAACGGTGATGATTGGCAAGCAATCAAATTGGCAATCAATGATGCTATTGAACAACTGAAGCAGGCCAGACTCGCAGAAGGGTTATCGCTGAAGAACGACCTCTCAGTACGGATTGATAAATTGGACGCGGAACTCGGTAAGATAGAGAAGCTCTCGCATCTTAATATTGATGAAGAAAAGTCAAAACTCCGTCAAAAGGTTGATGAAGTTTTGAACGGAAAGGAAATTGATCCTGCGCGGATTGAGCTTGAAGTCGTATTGTTGGCTGACAAACTTGACATAACTGAGGAAGTGGTTAGATTCAGAACTCACAACAAGTTTTTTAGGGAGCTTCTCAACAGTGAGGACTCAAATGGGAGGAGATTGAATTTTCTTCTTCAGGAAATGAACAGGGAAGCAAACACAATGGGTTCAAAGGCGTTTGATGCCGGGATGTCTCACCTTGTTGTGGAGATCAAAGAGGAATTGGAGAAAATAAGAGAGCAGGTGCAAAATCTGGAATGACGTGATGTCAACACGGGCGGACTGATCTAACGCTGGTTCTGATATCCGCCTGAAAGAACTCCAAACATCGGATTCCAAATCCTGCGATGCCGGTATTCGGCGTATGATTAAATATCTTTGACGAGATAAGTTCGGAGCACAGACCGTTTTTCTTTCTAGTTTGGAATTTTAGGCTTGTGATTGTTTAGAATTTAGGCTTGAAATTTAGGACATCACTGGTGAACAGAGGATTGCTTCTCGTAATTTCGGCGCCCAGCGGGGCGGGGAAAACAACGATCGTGAGAGAGGTTTTACAGCGTTTCCCATCGTTTGAGTTTTCCGTATCAGCCACTACCCGTGAAATGCGACCCGGCGAGATAAATGGGCGAGATTATTTTTTCCTATCAAAATCGGACTTCGAAAATAAGATTGCCGGCGGTGAGCTCGTCGAATATGAAGAGATATACTCAAACTACTACGGCACGTTGAAAGGCGAAATCGAAAGAGCAATATCTGCGGGAGAGAACATAGTTTTCGACGTTGATGTGAAAGGTGGTTTGTCGATCAAGAAGAAGTTTCCTCAGGCGGTGACAATCTTCATCAAGCCGCCGAGCTTCGAAATACTGAAAGAAAGGCTTGAGATGCGAGGAAGCGAGACGAAGGAACAGATTGAAAGACGGCTGAAGCGGGTGCCGATGGAGCTTGAGAAAGGGGAATTTTATGACTATATTATTATAAATGATGATTTGGAAAGAGCGGTTTCTGAGGTTTCCGAGATCATAAATAACAAAATGAAGGAATTTTCCGGTGGGACTAAAACCAATTGAATTGTCACAACTCGACGTCGTAACGGGTAACGCCTACGAGGCGATCGCAGTCGCATCGCAAAGAGCAAGACAGATCAGCGACGAGAGAAAAGTCGAATTCACTCAACGGCTTGAGGGCATAAAACAGGTCCAGGAGTCGCTTGAGGAGGATGAGAAAGTAAATCCGGAGCAAGTTGAATTGAGCAAAGAATTCGATAAATGTTCGAAGCCAACGGAGCAAGCCCTCGATGAGCTGGTCCATGGCAAGATTGCTTATCGCTATAAATCGTCCGAATAAAAACCAATTCTTAGTTCATGCCCCATAGCTCCTAGAGTATATCATGGTCGTTCAACTATAAATTATGAGCCATGACCTCTCAACCATCATTTCTCAAAGATAAAAAGATAATTCTAGGAATATGCGGAAGCATAGCGGCTTATAAGAGCGCATATTTGCTCCGTGAGCTTCAGAGGAAGGGGGCCGACGTCAGAGTGGTAATGACTCGACCCGCTACTAACTTTATCGCACCCCTTACTTTTTCATCGCTCTCTCATAACCAGGTATATGTTGAAATGTTTCCAGATCAGGACACTTCCATCGAACATGTTAACCTTGGTTTATGGGCTGATGCGATGCTGATCGCGCCGATAACGGCATCTACTATTGCTAAGCTCGTTCAGGGTTTCGCGGATAATTTTCTTACTTCGACAGCGTTGGCGCTTCGTGCGCCGCTGATTATTGCGCCTGCCATGGACGTTGATATGTATGTCCACCCGGCAACGAAAGCCAATATTTCTAGATTGAAAGAGCGCGGCGTTGTGGTCATTGATTCTGAAGAAGGAGAGCTTGCCAGCGGACTCAGCGGTGCGGGACGACTCGCCGAAGTGGAAAAAATTGTTAATGAGGTCGAACGTTTATTTGAAAGTGGCCGTTGCGATCTCTCAGGCAAGAATATTCTTGTGACTGCGGGCCCGACTCAGGAGCCGATCGACGCAGTAAGGTTTATTTCGAACAGAAGTTCAGGCAAAATGGGGTTTGCTCTAGCATCTGCCGCGGCGAACCGAGGGGCCGAGGTGAAGTTGATTTCCGGTCCGGTTTCTCTGGAAACACCGCGAAATGTTGCAAGAGAAAATGTTTCGACGGCATACGATATGTATGAGGCTGTGCAGAAAAATTTCGATTGGTGCGATGCGCTGGTGATGACTGCAGCCGTATCTGATTACAGAGTCCCAGATCCATTCGATAGGAAGTTGAAGAGAGAGGGATCCGGCGGTCGGAATTTGGAGATCAGACTTGTCGAAAATATTGACATCTTGAAATCGCTGTCCGATAAGAAGGGAAAGCGGATAATTGTCGGCTTTGCACTTGAGACAGATGATGGCGTCGAAAATGCCGTCAAAAAACTAAGAGAGAAGTGCCTGGACATGATCGTGCTGAATAACCCTCGCGACGAGGGCTCTGGTTTTGGAACCGACACCAACAAAGTGACCCTCTTTTTGGGAGACGGCGAGAAAAAGGATATTCCGCTCTTGCCAAAGTACGAGGTAGCTCTGAAGATATTGGATGAGATAGTTGTCTTTCTTCGAGAGAAAGTTTGAAGTCGAAGCTTGTCCATGTGGCTTCTCAAAGCAGATGTTTCGGCTGACCATCAAGAAGTCGAGCCCCACATAATTTATCACACCTTCTGCCCCGGAGACATGCCGCGGATAGTTTCGCACAACAGGGCAATCTGCAAATCAACACTGATTAGATGATGCATTGAGTCGGAAAAGCTAAGCCACGCGCCCACCGAAATCTCAGCGCGGTAGATACGATTCATCTAATTGTTTTTCGTTTCAGGCTTTATTTCTCAAAGAGATTTCCAGTGATCGCGGTACATTCTGATCCGATCATTCGGTTGGTCGGTTAACTTTCCATAATTTCATGCAAATGACTGCAGAATAACAATTCGCATTCGTGGAAGAGTTTCCAACCATGTAATGTGCACTTTTCGGTCGCCTTTCAAAAGAATTGTGGTTTACCATCCTTCTAAGTCCAATGTTAGCGCTAACTTATAAAGATGCCCCTTAATTTTTCTCGATTTCTTAGCATTTAGAACCGCTTCCATAAGACAGAAGAAATCCTTAAGAAATGACTTGACAGGAATCTTTTGGTTGTTTATCATTTGGAACCGTTTCCAAAAATAAGAGGTTTATGGCTTTAAAGGTTACAATCTACGATATCGCAAGAGAGGCTAGCGTCGGCATCGGAACTGTTTCACGCGTTCTTAACAATCACCCAAATGTAACTCCTGAAACTCGCCAACGTGTGAAAGATGTTCTCAGAAGGTTGAAGTATCAGCCGCACACATATGCCCAACGCCTTGCACGCAGACAGTCTGAAACCGTTTCTGCAATAATTCCATTTTTTACAAACTACTTCTTCATTGAAGTGCTCCAGGGCGTCCAGGACAGGATTTCCCAGCTGGGATATGACTTGGTGCTCTACGGGGTAAACGATGTCAGTCAGGTTGAGGCCTATCTTGCGCGCGCTCTTCAGAGGGGGAAAGTGGATGGGATTTTATTTTTTTCCATGAAACTCCCTGAAAAAATAATTCCGAGATTGGAAGAGACCGGACTTCCCGTTGTGCTCGTTGATACCACGTCTCCCGATTTCGATTCGATTTCGGTGGCGAATGCCGAAGGTGCATACGCAGCCACAACACATCTAATCGAACTCGGCCACCGCAAGGTGGGATTGATAAATGCAAAACTCGCCAGCACGCCGGCTATCGAGCGGCTTCAAGGTTATAGACGCGCTCTTGAGAATCACGGGATAATTTTTTCCGATACTCTCGTAAGAACCGGAAACAACAACAAGCAAGATGGATTCAATCGCGAGGCGGGCTACGAAGCCATGATGGAGTTCATCAAGACGGGTTCGGAAATGCCGAGAGCATTTTTTATCTCCTCGGACATTCAAGCGATGGGCTCGATAGCGGCACTGGCGGAGAATGGATTAAAGGTCCCTGAGGACGTCGCAATTGTCGGATTCGATGACATTGAGCTCGCGAGGCATATCAAGCTGACCACAATGCGACAGCCGATGTACCAAATTGGAGTACTTGCCCTTGAGCGGCTTGTAGCACGGATGGCAAATCCGGATATGGAAGTGTTACACACCACATTTTCGCCGACGCTTATCGTGAGAGAAAGCTGCGGTGCTTTGAGGAGAAATCAAAATTGAGGTGACGATGCAAAAGATTTCTACTGCTTCATTGATTTTTTTTCTTTCATTAAAAGTTTTCGCCGGAGACACAGGCAAGATAGCCGGAAGAGTAGTGGATGGCTCGTCGAAAGAACCTCTAGTCGGAGCAACAGTCATGGTGGTAGGAACTTCCTTTGGTGCTGCTACCGATCTTGATGGAAGATATGTGATCCTGAATGTACAGCCGGGCGTGTACACAGTCCGGGCGAGCGCTGTCGGGTACCAGCCTGTCGAGAGTAAGAATAATAACGTATCAATTGATCTGACAACTGAAGTTGACTTCGAATTGAACGAGTCTGCCGTCACGACTGAACCCGTGGTAGTGACGGCACAGAAGCCGTTGGTCCAGAAAGACATGACCGCATCCACGGCGGTTGTCAGCAGCTCTCAGATCGAGGCCATGCCAGTTACCAGCATGCAGGATGTGCTGAATTTGCAGGCCGGAATTTATGTCGATAGAGATTTACACTTGCATGCCAGAGGCGGCCGCTGGGGTGAGGTAACCTATATGATCGACGGTGTGCCGGTTACAGACAGCTATGATGGCTCAACTGTTGTCGACGTCAACAAAAACTCAATTCAAGAAATGCAGCTCGTTACCGGTGCCTTCAACGCGGAATACGGACAGGCGATGAGCGGGATCGTAAATATTGCCACCAAGACAGGCGGCGATGAGTTCAAAGGGAGCATCACGGCGTATGGCGGGAGCTATGCGACTTCACACTCAGATATTTTCGCAGGGCTCCAAAAAATAGATCCGCTTTCTATTCGATGGCTCGAAGGATCGCTTGACGGCCCTATTGTCAGCGATAAGCTCTTCTTCTATGCCGATGCTCGTTATTACTACACGGCGGGCGACCTGATGGGCATTAGAAAGTTCAACACCTATGATCGGACAAATGCAATTGCTGCGAGCCCAAGTGATTGGATAATACGAGCAACCGGCAATGGGCAGGTCGTTCCGCTGGCTCCGTACTTGGAGGGATATGGCCAGGGAAAGCTCACATATAAAGTCACTCCGGAATTCCAGTTGTCATACAATTTTATTTTGGACAACGCGCGCGGAAAGGATTTTGACTGGAGTTACAAGTATAACCCTGATGGGGAGCTGAGCAATTTTAAGAAAGGGTACCTGAACACTCTTAACCTAACTCATACGTTGAACCCCTCAACATTTTACACTCTTGGACTTTCCTACTATTTCAGAGACTATCGCGAATACTTGGACGAAAGTCCTTTTTCAATTTCAGATTTGTTCGCAAGGCAGGACCCATTTAACCAGCAATATGTTCATACTGCACTCCTGCAGGCTCCTGAAGGGACCTTCCTCACGGGCGGAACGAACATGGCACACAATATTCACAGCACGAACACCTATGTCGCGAAGTTCGACATAACCAGTCAGGTCTCCGACGAACACATGATCAAAGCAGGTTTGGAATTCGACCAGTATCAATTGTTTCTACATAACATAAATTTGCAGATGCAAGGAAAAGATATCGAGCGTAACCCTATAACGGATGCGGATACCAACGCGTTTCTCGAATCACCTATATTCATCCCCGGGACAGAATCTCCGAATAACCTGATGTACCTCCATAAGCCGCAGCAATTCTCCGCTTATTTGCAGGACAAGATGGAATACAAGTCTCTTATCGTCAACTTAGGAGTGAGATTGGATTGGTTTCATCCAGACGGACAGATCCTTGCTAGTCCTGCCGATCCCAATGTGTACGCACCAGTCGAGCCGCAATATCAGGACAGTGTCATCGCTCCTGTTGGCAGCAGGATCAACGGCGTCACAGTAACATCGACCAATCAGCATGACCTTGCAGTGCAACAGAGGATGAAATTCTGGTACAGGAATGCCTCAGATAAATACCAGCTCAGTCCGAGGCTTGGCGTGTCGTTTCCCATAACGGACCGCGGCATCGTTCATTTTTCCTACGGGCTTTTCTTTCAAATGCCGTCGTTTGATGAGTTATATCAGAGCCCCGGCTACAAGTTACAGCTGGCGGGAAATTCCAATCTCGGAGTCATAGGAAATCCCGATCTGCAGCCCGAAGAAACGACGAGCGGCGAACTCGGGCTGCAGCAACAGCTCACGGACGATATTTCGATTGACATCACGGGATTTTTCAGGGACATCCGAAATTTGGCTGGAACGCTTAACGAGATTGAATACGTGGCAGGAGGTTCATATGAGTACAGCAAGTTCGTGAACACAGATTTCGGCTTTGTGAAAGGGATAGTGATCTCAGTAGACAAGAGATTCTCAAATTCTATTTCCGCAACGGTAGATTATACATTTCAAATCGCGAAAGGCGATGCATCGGATCCCAACGCTGCATTCAACCTGAGAAACAGCGGCGTGCAGCCCGAGACGCAGTTGATTCCGCTCGATTGGGATCAGCAGCATACTCTCAACGCATCACTCAATTACGATAACGCCGATGACTGGGGAGCCAGCTTCATATTCAGATACGGTAGTGGTACACCCTACACTCCGCAGGGGCTCTCGAATGTCGGAGAGCTTGTATATAACTCCGGCCTAAAACCTTCGACTTACAACCTGGATGCTCGCCTGTACAAGAATTTCAAACTCGGAACGACTTTGCTGTCGATTTTCTTGAGTGTCAACAACGTGCTCGATACGAAAAACGCCGTCAATGTTTACAACGATACAGGTTTGCCGGACGTTTCTCTGGCGGAAGAGTCGCTCCTGCAATCTAATCCTTCGCAGAGAGTTGCGACAGTTCAAGATTGGTACACAAATCCAAGTTTTTACTCCGAACCGAGAAGAGTCGAATTTGGAACAACAATTTCCTTTTAAGGTCAAGGATTGATCATGAGTAAATTCTCAATTGCATTTCTCGTCCTCCTTTTTTCAAGCGCAGGATTCGGACAAACGCCGGAGCTTCTAAACTGGGCGAAGACTCATGGAGGCAAGGCGCTCTATACCCGGTTTGGTGTTCACAACGGTAACAGAGTAGCGATCTCATTTCGCAGTGACGGCTCAATTTCAGGAACAAACGCAAACGATATTCGTGGAGAATGGCCCTATCCTGCGACCCATGATAGTTATATCGGGGACGTCACGCCTTTGGTGGGAATTGAAATACCGATTAGCGATTACACCGGCGACGGGATTCCGGATACTTTGCACTCAGTGACAATTTCTCCAGGCCCAAGAAACGGACAGAGCAACAAAGTCGATCCGAACACGGGTCAGTTTCAAGGATTTGAGCCTGAACCAGGATATGTCAATCTGAATCAGGATACAGTTGCGATGAGCCATATCCCTTCCAGTTGGCCATCAATATGGCCGGATCATCCGGATTGGATCGTTCCCGGCACCGGAAAATCATACTGGGACGGCTATTTCGGCAAAGGCGTCAATAACGCCGATCAAGAAAGCTATTTCGTGATGGATGATGCACAGGACAACAGCGTTCAACAGAGGACGCATTACTTGTTTCATCCGGACTCGACCGACACGTCCCGAAGCGGGATGGGATTAGTTGTAGCCGTCCGCGGTTTCCAGTGGTCGCAGATACAAGCTCAGGATGTGATCTTCTATCTCTACGATATAACCAACATAGGTACTACAAATTATAGTAAAGCAGATTTTGGTTTGATCATAGGAGGATGCGTCGGAGGTTATGACAACGATTTGAACGATTTGGGCAATGTATGCAAAGACAATCTTGCGTATTTCGATCTAAATAATAATCTGACTTATACATGGCAGGCGAACGATAATGTGTACGAAGTTCGTTTCACTCCAATAAGTCAGGTCTTACCTGGAGTTCGGAATAGCATAGGCTATGCCGCATACTCATATTTGGAAAGTCCGGGGAACCCGTACGATGCCATCGACAACAACAACAGCAGCGAAGAACCGAATGCTCCTGTGTTCAGCGAGAATGATTTCACTTTCAATTCGTCGACGGCCAGTTATCTTGCCACGCGGACCCTACATAGGACGGATGATGGCAAGAATCCTAATTTCCCCAGCGATAAGATTGTCCTGATCACTCTTACTCCTGAAATAATCACAGGCGGTACTCAAACACCGTTCCAGGTGATTCGGTACGAAAGACAGGTTGTTCTGTTGGATACGCTCCTGAGGAGCGCGGCGGATACGGAGACTGTCTATTCGCAAGGAATCCCTTACAGGATATATGACGGCGAGGTTTTAGCCGATATTCCGAATAACGGATACGACGATAATCTCAACGGAATAATCGATGAGAATCACGATCTGCATTATCAAAGAATATTTCGAGATGCAAATGGAAATGTAATCAAGCAAGATACCAGACCCCTTGCATACGCCAATTATGTGACGGGAGCAGGTACGGACAATACCATGGTCGATGAGGCACGCGACAGCGGGCCGGGGCACGTAGTCACCGGATACGTTCCCGATTACACGCAGCCCCGCGATTTGTCAACCGGTAAGTATCCTCCTGCCATGAAATCGCATTGGTCGGGTGATGAGAATGGAAACTGGAATCCGAATTTTGATGATGTTGGAGCTGACGGCGTCCCGCATACAGGTGATTTTGGAGAAGGTGACGGCATACCGACCGAGGGTGAGCCTCATTTTGATCAAACGGATGTTAATGAGTCCGACCAGCTCGGATTGACGAGTTTCAATTTCTTCAACCAAAGTGAATCTCCCGACATGAGCAAAAGCGAGGTCCTATGGAACAGGATGATCCCGGGATATTTTGACGTCATACCGCAGACCCCGATGGATGGAGATTTCATTTTTGCGTCCGGTTACTTCCCGCTTCCTTCGCTGCACACCGAGAGATTTTCTATGGCATTGGTATTCGGTCCGGACAGTTCGACCGTATTTGAAAACAAACAAGTTGTCCAACAGATTTACGACAACAATTATAATTTTACCAAGCCACCGTACAAGCCGACGCTGACCGCAATTCCCGGAGATAAGAAGGTTACTCTTTTATGGAACTCGATTGCAGAGAGCTTTGTAGACAATACGATTCAGGATACCACAAAGCAGCACACATTTGAAGGATACAAGGTTTATCGCTCGACCGACCCGGGATTTACTGAAGGAGATGGGCAGGCTATAGCAACATTTGATCTTGTGGATCAGGTGAGAGGTTATTTCCTGCCGCAGACACAGGCGCTTGCAGCCTTGCCGAAGTTCTATCTGGGGAATGATGTTGGGTTGGTTCACACTTACGTTGACAGCGGCCTTCAGAATGGTGAGGGATATTTCTACGCGGTCACAGCATATACAAAAGGCGATGCGGGAAACAGCGTCTATCCTGCGGAGACTCCTAAGTTCGTTACTATTGACGCTCAAGGGATTGCGCATCCTGATATTAATGTAGCCTATGTCGTTCCCCAGGCCCCATCTGCGGGGTACAATGCTCCCGGCACACCTAACGTCCTTTCGGCGGTTCCCGGCACCACGCTCACAGGAACGGGAACTGTCAGCCTCAATGTTGCGAATCCTCGCGCGGTTTTCAACAAGACTTACCGGGTAACATTTAGTGACACGCTCGCAAATTTCGTCCCCTCAACCACCGGTTACTATGTGGTTGATTACACGGACTCATTATCGCCGGATACGCTGGTGAAAGCACAATTGGTGCAAAATGAAACCGTTGGGACATTCGATAACTATTTGTTCGACGGCATGTACATAACTGTAAACAATTCGTGGAGTGTTTCGCCGATCGATACATTATCGGGCTGGAATAGGAACTACGCGCTGCCGAACTATACTTTCAAAGGACCCATACCTTTGCCGGCAAACAATATCCCTAACACCATGGATGTAGGTGTTGCATATCCTGAAGACTATATCATCGTATTCGACTCGACCCTCTCTGACACGACGACTGCGTTTTCGTTTCATACGAAGAGCGGCGGGCTCCTTCTGGCTCCCAGAATAGCTGTCAACTTTCGAGTATACGACGCACATACGCATGAGCCGATCGGGTTTGTTTTTTCTCCCGGGACTTCAACCAAATACCGGCCACTGGGTTTCGTTGTTGCAAATTCCCAGGTCATTCTGCTCAAGAATGTCAAAACTGCGTCTGGCGCCGACTCCGCAATTACGACATGGTTCTATACATTTTCGGGCGCAGATTCGACTCGCCATATCCCCTCGGTTGGAGACACGCTTCTCCTTTACACTTCCAAACCTTTTTCAAGTGCAGATGTTTTTCAGGCAAAGACTCAAGCCCAGGGTGTCAACAATAAGCTTGGCGCCTCACAACTTGCCAATATAAGAGTGGTTCCGAATCCTTACATCGCCGCGACGACGCAAGAGCAACCTCTACCGCCGGGAATCAACAGCGGCCGTGGCACAAGGAAAATTTCATTTATCCACCTGCCGCCGCGTTCAACGATTTACATTTTTACGTCACGCGGAGAACTGGTGAAAAAGATCATCATGCCTTCCGGGCAGGATATTGCAGATGGCACCGTCGATTGGGATTTGCGAACCGATGCAAATTTGGACGTGGCATTCGGAGTTTATTTCTATCTCGTCGACGCACCCGGCGTCGGTCAGAAGTACGGAAAAATTGCGATTATTAAGTGAGGTACGCAATGAAGGAAAAATTAATAGCTATCATTTTGATTCTGAGTGCTGCTCAAGCGTATTCCCAAAACAAAGTGGGAACAACCGCCGTCCCGTTTCTTGGAATCGGTGCAGGGCCAGCCGCGATTGGCATGGGCGGGGCGTTTACCGCGGTTGCAACGGATCCGTCCGCGCTATACTGGAACCCCGGAGGTATCTCAAGAATCGGACAGACAGGCGCTTTGCTGGAGCACACGAACTATCTCGTCGGCACTAGCTATAACTACTTCGCCGGCGTTGTCGCCTTCGATGAAGACAACGCCGTAGGTTTGAGCATAACCGATCTTAACTATGGCAGCGACATTGTGACCACTGTTGAAAATCCCGACGGCACGGGTGAGACATGGAGCGCCAGCGATTGGGCAATTGGGCTGACTTACGCTAGAAACTTAACCGATAGATTTTCTATAGGTGGCACGGCCAAGATGATCATGGAGAACATTTATCGGGAATCTTCGACGGGATGGGCGCTCGATGCCGGGCTTCTCTATATAACTCCTTTTAACGACATGAAAATTGGAATGGAGATCTCGAACTTCGGCACGGACATGCAGCTCTCGGGTTCCGATCTTTTGATCACTTATGATCCTGATAAATCGCTGGCAGGAAACAACAAAAACATTCCGGCGCAATACTACACAGAGTCTGCTCCCCTGCCTCTCTTCTTCCGCGTCGGCCTGGCGATGGATGTGGTTAAAGGCAATGACAACCGTCTCACGCTCGCGGTGGATGCCATTCATCCGAGCGACAATCTGCAAAGCGTCAACGTCGGAGCGGAATATTCATGGAACAACCTTCTCTTCGCGCGCGCAGGCTATAAGTCGCTGTTTCTTCCGAACACTCAGGAAGGATTGACCCTCGGAGTGGGACTTCGCTACGAGATAACTTCTCTCCTCACAGTAAAGTTGGATTATGGCTATGAAGATTTCGGAATCTTGAAAAACCTGCAGGAGTTTGCCTTGACAGTTGGATTTTGATTCGGTCAGGATATGAGATTATGAACGGAAAAATTTTCTTCTTTTTGGTTCTGACGGCGACGGTTTCATTTGCACAAACGTCGACGATTCCGGTCACGTTTTATCTGAACAGAACACTTCTATCAAATGAAGTCGGCATCGGCTTAAACGGCACATTTAATAATTGGGGAAATAATTCCGACGGCACAGGCTCCAACAAACATTTGATTCCGCTGACAGATAACGGGAGTAATCTGTGGACCGTAACGATAAATGTACCGGCCGCCGTGTACGCTTATAAGTTTATTACTTATTCGGTTAATGCAGGCGATACGATCGTTGACGTGTGGATAACTGATCCGGACAATCCGAAGGTCGATGGATCAGGATATAACAACAGCATTATCAACGTGAAGGACCCTATGATCTATTACGTTACGCCGTTGGACGGATCCACCATCAATAATTTTTCGTCGACGATATCCGCGAAAATTTCATGGGCCGACAGTTCGGACGTTACCGGGGCCAATATCGGGATCTCCGTCGATAACTTTTCGCTTGGGAATACAGGTCAATATTTCGATAAGACTTCTCGCGTTATCTCCTATACTCCTACTCCGTTTACTTTTACGACCCATTCGGTGATGATCACCGTAAGAAATTCGCACGGCAGCGTCGACACGGCAGTTTCAACATTCAAAGTTGTAAATCAAATTATCGCTGCGCCATATACCTTCTATTTCGATCCGGGGTCGCCCAATCTTCAGCTCGTCGGCAAACTTAATTCCATTTCTGTAAAAGGATTATTCAACAGCTATGGGAGTGACCCGCTCTCGGGACCGGACAGCGACGGCGTATATTCGATTACTGAGCAGCTCGCGATCGGTGTTCCATTTCCATATCAGTACATAATAAACGGCGGACAGTACATCGATGATCCGGACAATCCATTGATGACTTCGGATTTCGAGACGATCGCCATCAAGCATGTCATATCCAATCCGTACTTCAACGTGGTTTCTCCACGGCAGGGCCAGGTTTTCGCGGCAGGCAATGCATTATCAATCGGTGGTTATTTGATGATGAGCGATTCCGGAAAAGCGATCGATAAATCATCGATTGCCGTTTATCTGGACGGCTCTCCAATTTCCATTGCTGCCGTCGATTCCGTCGCGGGCGGAGTTTCTTTTCAGACAGGTACTTTCACTCCGGCGCAGGGAAGACATCAACTTAGATTTTTTGGATCCGACATAGGAGGAAATTCAACCACCAGTTATCTGACGTTCGGCTCTTTCCAGCCTAATTCAGGGTTTCATTATATCGATGCAGATCTCGATGACAACGGACCGGGCAATTATAAGTACCCATCATTTAGTCCAAGCGGTTCTGCCGACATAAAAGAAATAGACATTGATACAAACGCGACCGACGATTCGCTCGTGTTTAATATCGAGATGGCTTCCATCTCGGACTACACACGTATGTCATTCGAGATTGTAAATTCTCTCGGCGATTCACTGATCATGGATCCGAACAAAGCGGGAATTCAAATTCCGGACTTTGCTGACCATGGCGTTTATTTCATCCTTGCTGCGCCGAATTCGTCCGTCCTTGCGGGAACTGAAAACCAGATTTACGCGCAGCAGAATATTTATTCTCCTTCGGTCGCTAATATAGCGGTCAACTCCGATGCGAAAGCTTCCGGGATATTCAGATTCGGAATCCCAATAAGCTTGTTGGAATCGACGATGGGAACTTTTGCAAAAGGGTGCTACTTCATCGCGTATTCCTATCTCGGGAATACGAACGGCGCTTGGAAGGTGACTCAGACTTATGGCGGCTCACTTTTCGACGAACAACCAAACATCTATGACGGCGCATTTTTCTATAATTCACAGATTGAGAAACGCAACCTCGCAAATTTTAATTACTCATTCAACAACGGCGGCTCGCGGTATGTAAAACTCGCCTCAAACCGCAGGGGAGCCCTGCTTATAATGCCGGGCGACATATCTTCATCTCTCGCCAATAAACCTTATGTCAAAATTCTCACGGACGGCGGAGACATAAGGTGGAGTGATACCATTAAAGTTTATGTTGCCGTGAGTGATTCCAGCGCGCATACTGGTACACTATCGGTTGGCGGGACCAATTATGATCTAGATTTTTCGAGTGACACGGCTTCAGTCAATATCACTCTTCTGGAAGGAATAAATCAGCTTCAGGCATCTGTGCCTTACGGATCCGGCCAAACGAGCTACAGTACGAAAGTCTATTTCGATAGAATCAAAGATCACGAGCCGGCGATAACGATTGTGAAAGGTATTCCTGGAGGTACAGCGTCACTCGACGGCAGCGGCACGACAAATCCAGACGGACTCCCGATGACATTCGCATGGTCGCAAGACCGTGCAAACCCGCAGGCAGTGAATTTTTCTTCGACGACGTCATCGTCGGTAACGTTTTCTGCCCCCACAGCAAAGGGGGACTACTTCTTCACCGTCACCTGTTCGACATCTAAAGACACATCTTATCAACGCGTGGCGTTGGTCGTCGACTCATCAGGTAATCATTTCCCGGACATCTCCAATTGGCACGCATCATGGATTGATTCCGCAGTGATTTACGAAGTATACGTAAAGACATTCAGCCTCGACGGGGATTTCACTGCACTTACGAACAGGATCCAGCAAATAAAAAATCTCGGTATAAATGTAATCTGGCTGATGCCGATTCATCCGACTCCGCAACTCTCGCCGAGCAATCCGGGTTATGCGATTGAGAATTATTTCGCCGTTAATCCGCAGTACGGCTCATTCACCGATTTCAAGACTTTTGTCGATTCTGCACACGCGAACGGCATAAGAGTAATGATGGACTATGTGGTCAACCACACTCACAACACGCACGGTTTCATGCTTGATGCTATGAAATATGGCATGGCGTCCCCGTATCATGGATTCTACGATTGGAATCCCGATGGAACGTACCAGTATATGTTCACCTGGACGGACCTTCCGTCGATCAGCTATGACGGTCCGGACAGCGCGAGGAACATGAATTATCTCATCAACATGGCAAAGTTCTGGATGGAGAATTATAGAGTTGATGGGTTCAGATGTGATGTTGCATGGGGAATAAACGACACGCGCAGAAACGGCCCGGAGTTTTGGCAGAAATGGCGGCAGGCATTAAAGACAATCAAGCCCGACGCGTTTCTGCTCGGCGAACTTGATGCAATGGATACCTCGCGCACGTACTTCGACAAAAAATTCGACGCCGGCTATGACTACAGTACGATTAACGCTTTGCGAAATGCGCTCTCAAACAACACTCTAATTCCGCAGCTTGGCCTCGTTGAAAACTATTACGCATCTCCTAGTTATCCGTCCTATGCGGTTCCGATGAAATATATTGAAAATCACGATGAGCCCCGGTTTATATCTCAATATAATCCTGCGGAAACGAAAGCCGCAGCCACTATAGAATTTACACTTCCGGGCGTTCCGTTAATTTACGCAGGGCAAGAGGTAGGAGAGACGACCCAACGCGGCCTTGTGACCTGGACTGACCCAAATGGTCTCCTGCCTTTTTATCAGAAGCTTGTCAGTTATCGACACAAATTCAAAGCGCTGGAGTTTGGAAAATATCTTACGGTGAACACCACCGCGGCGGATACTGTTTTTGCTTTTGCCCGTGTCTCCGATACTCTTCCCGCGATCGTTGCCGCGAACCTTACCGGCGGGCGTGCCACTTTCGCTCTCTCGATTGATTCAACCACATTCAACATGGCGCAATCGCGATCATATTATCTTAACGATTTGATGAGCGGAAGCATCTATCCGGTCAGCCGAACGACCATAGGGAATTTCACAATGACTCTTGCGCCCTACCAGACCGCCGTCATGATTCTCGCCGATACGGCGTTTGTCACTTCGGTCCAGGAGCCGCCGAACATTGCCACCAAATACGAACTTCTCCAGAATTATCCAAACCCGTTTAATCCGAGTACGATCATAAGCTATCAGCTGCCGGTGGCCGGCCATGTTACTTTAAAGGTTTATGATGTGCTGGGCAGAGAGGTAAAAACACTGGTCGACGAAGCTAAGCAGCCCGGAAGATACGAGATCAGGTTCGACGGATCGCGTCTCGCAAGCGGGGTTTACTTCTATGTGCTTAAGACAAACACTTTTTTCCAGGCAAAGAAAATGCTGATGATAAAATGACGAATCCGTTTCATTGGGAATCCTGCCTGGGCGGAATTTCCTTCAAAGTGAGGAGGTGGTACATCCATCGAGTTTTTCTGTCTAAGATCCTCCCGTGATGCGGGAAGAGATTTGAACTTATTAACAACAACCAAAAAGAGGAGTAAAAAAATGTCAAAGCGTTTCATGACATTAATGGCTGCGGCTTTTGTAATAGCAACGAGCTCGCAGTCCTTTGCCACAAAGAACGTGACGTTCCAGGTGGACATGGGCATCTACGTCCAGATTGGCTTGTTCAATCTCGCTACGGATACTGTTGTAATCCGTGGTGATTTCCAACTGATGGCCGGGGACACCGGATATTATGGCGCCGGCCTCACCAGTCACAACTGGGGTGGAAGAGCGTTTATGATGGCACCATCCATGACGAACGATTCCATTTACACCCTGACCGTGGCTTTCCCCGACTCTGCTGCCGGAAAGACGATCAATTATAAGTTCGTCATCATTAACGCGGCCAATCACTACGTTGATAGCACCACAAATGGCGGCAGTTGGGAGAGTATAAACAATCGCACGTATGCGATTACATCGGATGCCAATCAACAGATTCCGGTTGATTATTTTAACCAGCGTTACACAGCCGGAGTGCAGGCGAATATTACTTTTCAGGCTGACATGACAAATCTGATCTCCGAGGGATTTGACCCGGCTCACGATTCGATAGGCGTGAGGGGCCCTACTGCACCTCTCAGCTGGGGAAGTTCGATAACGATGGCGCCAATTTTTGGGACGCCCACCACGTATTCTGTTACGGTATCAATGACTGCTGCCGTCGGTTCATCACAAGAATATAAATTCTTCGCGCAAGGAAGAGATCTGTTCACGAATGGTGGATGGGAAAATTCAGGAGCCGGAGATGGTTGGGATGCTGGCGGCAACAGAGTCTTTACGTTCCCGTCGGCCAGTGACACAACGTTAACCGCGGTCGCCCCGAATCTCGATGTCACTGCTGCAACAACGACTGCAGACACCGTCACTTTTTCGGTCGACATGACCGGTGCTAAGGAGCGATACCACAATAGTGAGATTACCGGACTGACGCTCGTTGTCTTGAAAGGCGGTGATGCGCCGCTGACCTGGGGAGGAACCTGGGTGACTGGTGATACCGCATCGCCAAGTACAGACGTAGTTCTCGCGGATTCCGGCAACGGCATTTGGTGGGCAAAAGTAGTTTTCCCTGTCCAATCCGTTTCAGCTCTTGGTTACAAATATGGTTCGTACTTTTCCGGCGCCGATACTCTCAATGGCGGCACAGACTATATGGATAACGAGGCTGGTTTTGGTGTGAACCATAATGTGACTCTTGCTGGCACCAATCAGTATTTACACAGCAAATTTGGCGACCAAGCAACTGCCATACGTCAGAACCCGAACGGGGTCAAGCTGCCGCAAAATTATTCTCTGAGCCAGAATTATCCGAACCCATTTAACCCGACTACTCAGATCAATTATTCCATACCGAAGAACGGATATGTGACTTTGAAAGTTTACAACGTTCTCGGACAGGAAGTTGCGACGTTGTTTGAAGGCAATCAAAAGGCCGGGGATTACATCGCAACGTTTGACGCGAACAGATTTGCCAGCGGAGTTTATTTCTATCGTCTGGAAGCCGGCACATTCTCCACCGTCAAAAAGATGGTATTGATGAAGTAACCATTATCTCTCCAATTAACTATCCCGCAAAGTCGCCGAGGCTTTGCGGGATTCTATTTTCAAAAAGAGAAGTGAAACCCTCCAGCAAAGAAATAGAAGAGTCTCAAGGCCGATTCGGGTCGAGGAGGCAAACTGCAATTTTCTACGTCGCCATGGTGTTGATCCCTGTCCTTTTCTTTGTTCTTTTGGAGATGGTGCTGAGAGTCTTCAACTACGGTGATGGCTTTGCACAATGGACGAGCTACGGAAATGGGACACTCAAGTTAAATCCTGACATAGCACGCAAGTATTTTTACAGCATTCGGAACATTCCTCATCCTGACGGAGACACTTTTGACGAAATCAAAATGCCTGACTCCTTCAGGATATTCGTGCTCGGAGAAAGTGCAGCTGCCGGCTATCCTTTTTTGCCGAACGGAGCATTCTCACGATATCTTCAGCAGCGTCTCAGCCTTGCATTTCCCGCATCGAAAATTGAAGTGGTCAACTGTGCCATGACGGCCATTAACAGTTTTGCGATGCGCGATATGATGCCTGGCATTCTCAAAGAGAAACCGGATTTGATAGTAATTTATGCGGGGAATAACGAATATTACGGCTCACTTGGAGTGGGTTCTATGGAGTCATTCGGAACTTCGCGTGCCATGGTCGATATGGTATTGTACCTCGAACGGTTCAGGACGTTTCAACTATTAAGAAATCTAATGAGGGACATCGGCGGCATCTTTCTGAAGCAGCAGGAGCCATCCGGCACGCTGATGTCCCGTATTGCACGCGACCAGTACATCGGTCTTGGTTCAAAAATTTATAATGAGGGAATTGAGCAATTTGAAGGAAATATGGGAGATATCCTCGAGATGGCGAGCGAACGTCATGTCCCGGTTATCCTGGGAACTCTTGCCTGCAACTTGAAAGATCAATATCCGTTTATCTCGATCGCCGAACACGGATTTCCACGAGCCGACTCTGTTTTCAGACAGGCGAACCGAGCACTTGCGGGCAAAGATCTTGATGCCGCCGATTCGCTTTTCAGGTATGCGAAAGACCTCGACGCTCTAAGATTCAGAGCTCCCTCCGAGCTTAACGATGTGATAGAAAGTTTGGGAATAAAATTCCATGATCCTGTTATCAAAATCGATTCCGCATTTGATGCAATGAGTCCCGACCACGTCGTCGGCGATAACCTCATGAGCGACCATCTTCACCCTACTCTTTACGGATACCGGCTAATCGGTAAACTCTATTACGACGAGATGGAACAGAAAGGATTGCTCCCGAAATCCAGGCCGCTCGGTATCAACGACGGGGAGCAGGACAGTCTCACGATTGCAAAGTTCGCATTCTGCCCCCTTGATTCGGTAATAGGCGATTTTAGAATAAAACTATTGAAAAATGATTGGCCGTTTGTGGAGAAGGATGATGAAGCGTCCAAATATACTCTGCTTGGGGCAAAGAATTACATCGATTCTCTCGCCTATGAGGTCATTGAAGAGAGAAATGATTGGGCGACCGCTCATCGTGAAGCGGCAAGATGGTACGCCGAGAGGAGCGACCTTACCTCCTTTGTTCGGGTGATGAACGTTCTGATTGCCCAATATCCATCGACAGTTGAGAATTATGATTATGCTGCAGATGTACTCATGAAGTCAAAGCAATTTGATGCGGCGTACGATTATTTGAAGAAAAGGAATGGAATAGCCCACAGTGCATATTCGGATAAATGGCTCGGAGCCATCGATCTTAATGAAAAACGGATTTCATCCGCAAAGGATTACCTTTGTGAAAGCATAAAATATGATAACAGCGACCCTCAGGTGTGGTACAACCTTGCAGGTGTATACATCGCAGAAAAGGATTTTCAAGATGCACTTCAGTCGATCAATATGGCACTGTCATTGCTTCCGAATTACTCGAGTGCAATCGCTTTGAAGGAACAGTTGATTAAGGCGGTCAAATGAAAAGGGACGCAAAAAATATTTCAATTGCCGGCCGTTTTGGAAAATCCACTTTAGTTTGTCGTTCTTTCCCGGGCTTGGCGCCGCCAGGGAGACTACGACAAAACATGCGCCGACGTCAAGTGAAACTTTTGGAGGAGGAAATATGAAAAGATTGATTCTAATAATTATGATGCTCGCATGGTCATCATTTGTAACAGCGACCACTTATCACACCGTGAGCTTCTCAGGGACGCCGAGCTCTGATTTTGCTTCCGATGAAGCCGTCTCCACTTCATCCGGCGGGGTCACTGCCTACCTGACGTGGGACGCCACGAACCTTTACCTCGCTTATGCCGCTAACAATGGAGAACCGGTCGTCATTTATATAGACACCGATCCGCAATTAACTCCGACAAATGGAACCGGAACGACTGGAGGTTTTAATTATGACGGCATAACGCCGTCGTTACCATTTACGGCAAATTTTGTCGCGTTCTTGAAAAACGGCTATCAAGAATATCGAACTTGGACGGGCAGCGCCTGGAGTTCCAACACAACGACTGGGATTTCCACTTACTTTGGGACGAATACCGAAGAGTATTCAATTCCGTGGTCGACGATGGGCGGAAAACCGACGACAGTTTATTTCCTGATGTACAAAGACAACGGCGGAACCTACGTATATGGACAAGCACCTGCACAAGTGAGCGATGGAACGAATTCATCGCCGACATTCGCCTATTTTTACTCCGATGAAGTGACGACTGGAATTTCTCCGTTCGGCAGCTACGATGTAGCCCTATCGGTTGATATGTCCTCCTATTCAGCAAGTTATGCTTACAACGCAGTTACTTTGAATTGGAGAACTCAATCCGAGATCAGCAATGCAGGATTCAACATTTACCGCAAAGCGTCGACCGATGCGAGCTATTCTGGAATCGCAAGTTATGCCAGTGACATTTCTCTTTGTGGTCTCGGTACAAGTGCGACAGGCAAGTCGTACTCGTTCACAGATAGGAAGATAGCGGGCGGAACAATTTATGACTACAGGATAGAGGAAGTATCAATGAGCGGCTCGATTAGAGAATTCGGGCCAATCCGGATTCAAGCGTCGAATTCGATTCCGTCTGCGTACCAACTCCACCAAAATTATCCGAACCCGTTCAATCCATCCACCACTATAACGGTCGATGTGAAGAAAGACGGCTATGCCCGCCTTGAAGTTTTCAACGCACTCGGAGAAAAAGTCGTGACTCTTTTCGACGGCTACATTCAAGCCGGAACGCGCCCGTTTACATGGGACGGTTCAAAGACGCCGAGCGGAATATATTTGTATCGATTTACCGTCGACGGCTTCACGGCGGTGAAGAAAATGATTTTGATGAAATAAGTTTTTGTTGGATCCTTCTGATTGCATGGCTGAAGGTGACAGGGCTGTGGGCAGTTTTTTCCTGCCGCAGCTCTTTGTTATTTGTCGGTTGCCGGAAAGTTCCGGCAACCTTTAGGACATTCCGAACTGGTTCGGGGTCTTGAGAAGTCGAGATCTCGAATCGTGTTCCGGATGGCAAAAAATAGGAACGAAGATGCATAAGATTTTTCTTATCTCCACGGCGGCTTTTTTAATCGCAAGCTCTCTGTATGCCCAGGACAGCGTTGACGTAACTTTTTATTTTAAACCTACGGACAATCCAACCGTCGTTTACCTGCCGGGCGAATTCAATAATTGGGCAAACAATAACCAGGGCGTTATTGCGCCGGGTTCGCCTACTGCGATGACGAAAGATGCTGGAACGGGTATCTGGTCAAAGACTTACCGGTTGAAGGTGGAAGGACCACAATCTGGAGGCGGAGTCGCCGGTGCGTACCAATATAAGATCAACGAAAATGGCACATCGAATGGATGGCTTCCGGATCCGCTTAACCCGTATCAGAATTCCGCGGACAATAATAATTCGATGCTCTACGTGAAGAGTCCGACAGTTTTTCATTTTCTTCCGAATTCAAAATCAGGGATTGTCAGCTCGCAGCAGCCTGTGATCTCCGCGTACATTTTCCCTTCACTTGCGAGCGCAGTCGACACGTCAAGCTTCATGGTACAGATTGACGCGGTCCTATATAAAATAGCCGGAGCGGCTTACAATCCTGCAACGAATTTTCTAAGCTTCCTTTCTCCAATCTCATTGCAAAATGGCACGCGGACCATGAAGCTTTCTGTGAAGAACCTAGCGGGAAATTTGATTTCGGACTCGACCTCTTTTGTCGTCGAGGCGGGCGCAATTCAAATATTAAATCAGGGCGGACATGTGACCGTCAAACCGGGAACGACAATTCTCGGGGTTGTGGAGGATACTTCAGTTCATAACGTGGAAATTGTTCAGAACGGGACGGATACCATAGGCGTCCCTGCAAATGACGGAAATTTTTCTTTTAGCGCCTCGTACACCGAGGGACTAAACACTTTTGTTGCAGTCGCAAAAGACAGCAGCGGTGCAACGATAGTATCCAGCCCATTCACGATCACATATCTTGTCAATCACTCGCCAAACGCCGTGATCAGTTTCTCGTCCAATGGAAACTCTATAACTCTTTTCGCAGGAAACAGCACCGACCCGGATCCAGGCGAGTCCGCACTACTGACTTTTGCATGGGGGGTAGATCCATCTAATCCTTCCGTCGTAAATGGAGTTCAAGGATCGACATCCTCATCGATAACCGTTCCCCGGCCGTCGAAACCGGGTGAGTATTATTTCTCGTTGATCGCCACCGATTCGAGCGGCAACAAAGATACCACACGTTCATATTTCACGATTGATACAAACGACTCAGTGACCTTTCCGACGTACGCTTCAAATCCTCTATGGGCCAAGATGGGACGGATCTATGAGATTTTCTTCAATTCATTCACACCGCAGCAGACGATCAACGCCGCAACTCAGAAGCTGGACTATTTGCAGGAGATGGGCTTTAACATTATCTGGGTGATGCCGGTCATGAAAAACAATCAGCCGATCGATAATTCATCCGGAACCGGTTACAACATCGTTGATTTTTATACTGTGGCACCTCAATATGGTACAAATGCCGACTTCAAGGACTTCGTCGATAGAGCTCATCAACTTGGCATGAAGGTCATTCTTGATGTCACCCCGAATCAGACGAGCTACAATCATCCGTTTGTCAACGACGCACGGTTGTTCAAGACGTATTCTTTCTATTGGGGATTTTACCAGCATCAGCTTATTACCAATTCCAATTATCACCCTAACTTTTCGGAATCCATAACGAGTGATGGTTTCGTTTACTACAGCGGCTTCAGCGACCAACTCTTGAATTATAATTGGAGCGATCTCGATTCGCGCACGTACATGGAAGGGGTTTACAAGTGGTGGGTCCAGCAGATGGGACTTGACGGGTACAGATTTGATTCTTATTGGGGTCCGCACGATCGAGCGGATAACGGGAATGGCGGCGAAAATGAAATGGGAACTCCTACACGGACTCTGCTTAAGCACATCAAGCCGGATATTTTTTTCCTTGGAGAGACTGCGGGAACTGGAACGGGAACCGAGGTTAATTATGCAGACGACGGAGGGGGTCTCGATGCTGCTTATGATTGGAACATGCTTCACAACGCGGTTCAGTCGTTCAACTTCGGAAGTTCGTCGAGCGTCTCGAATCTGAATAATTATGTCACGAATGGCGGAGGCGCGTCCATGGGATTTACTCCAGGTCCGAATGCGCTGTTCATGCGCGGCATGGAGAACCACGACGAGGATCGCATCGCGTATACTTATGGCTCTTACGCCAAGACGATGCCTATGGGGACCGTGATCTTCACTATTCCGGGAATTCCAATGCTCTACTCCGGGCAGGAGGTGGGATGGGGTCTCGGTATTTCAGATTTCGATCAGCGCCGGCGAGGGGTTATAGATTGGAATAGTGCGGGCAAGTCGCTGCTGACTCCACATTACCAGAGACTCGCGTGGATTCGGGCGACGTTCGCGGGATTTTCGACACAGACGTTTGATGAATTGTCCACGGGAAATGGCTGGGTCTATGGTTACACGAGGCCCTATGTCGATCAGAATGGGATCGCTTTAGAAAATTTCGGCGGTTCACCTGCAACGGCGAGCATCACGCTTGTCGGGAGCGGAAACTCGCCGAACGTTTACTTTGCAGGCGGAGCGGTCGATGGGAAAACTTATTACATGAACGACGTTTATAACGATTCCTCTTCGGCGGTTACATTCAGCGGCGGTTCGTTAAATTTAAGCGTGACGCTTCCCGCATATGGCTCAGCAGTTTATGTCCTCAGCGATTCGCTTATAAACCTGGCCGTGCCGACTTCGGTAAGAACCGGTGACTTAAACATTCCCGAACGCTGCACGCTGGAGCAAAATTATCCGAATCCGTTTAATCCCACCACGGTCATCGGTTATCAGTTATCTGTTGTGACTCACGTAACGCTAAAAGTCTACGATGTGCTTGGAAGGTCGGTCGCCACACTGGTAAATGAAAAGCAGGGTGCCGGCACCCATGTGGCCACGTTCGACGGCTCGCGTCTTTCGAGCGGCGTTTATTTTTATCGGCTGCAAGCCGGAGCATTTACGGATGTAAAAAAGTTGATGCTGATGAAATAATGCCGAAGGATAAAGTGAAAAAAAAGAATTTGAGTCTTGAGTGTCTGCCTGGTTTCTTATCTTTTCTCCTTTTGATCTTTTCACCTCCGCCGGGAATTCTAGCCCAGAATCAATCTAGCACCGGCTCACGCAAGGTTGATACTCTCGCTGTCGTTGATGGCCAGCCGATTACGAGCGAAGATTTTCTCAACCGGTTTGAAATGTCCGTCTATCCAGGGAAGGACAACCCGACTTATCTTGAAGCCGAAAAGCGGGAGTTCCTGAATTCGATGATTGCTGAGAAACTCCTTTCGAATGCGGCTTCACGATCGAACTTACCTTACACGGAGCAGGAGGAAGAGCTTTGCATGGTGATGGAAGAGATATTCATGCGCGATGCCCTGTACCGGCAGGAAATTGTTCCGCACGTCAAAATAAGCAACGACGATTTGCTTCACGGCTTTGATATTTCCGTTTACAAATATTTGGTAGATGCCTTTTATTTTGACGACAGCGCTTCTGCCGGCAGTTTCTATTCGCTGCTGCGAGAAAATTCTAGAGAGAATATTTACGCTCTGGCCGATAGTCTCCACATATCTCATGACACATTGGAAATTCCCTATGGCGAATCGACCGATAAGATCGAAGATGCATTCTTCGGTCATAGGAAAGGTTTTGTTTCCACACCTGTAATCACGGAAGACGGCTGGGTGATTTTCAAAATTCTATCCCGCTCGTTGAACGAAAGATTTACGACCGGTTCGACCCCCGATCGGTTAGGCAGAATTCGAGAGATCCTGGCCGGCAGAGAAGAGGAACAGTTGGGCAACCTGTATATAGAATCTATGATGAAAGATATAGAAGTGAGTGTCAACTACGAAATCTTCCGACCATTGGTTTATGCTATTCGGAAGATTTTTGAGAAGAAAAATCCCCCTTCTTACGACCCGTATTATCAACTAAATCCGGCGGATCTGACGGCGCTCGCGAATAAATTTTCTTCCTATCTGGATGATCCGCTGCTGAGTTTTAAAGGCGGCTCTCTGTCTCTGCGGAAAGTTTTGCTGGAGCTTCCTACGGCAATGTTTGCGGCTAAAGATTCAACGGTCCCTGAAATCACTTTTGCGCTTCACAGTTCGCTCCGTTTTATTTCCCAGAATTATTTTCTTGTAAGGCGGGCCGATGATCTCGGCCTGGAAAATTCTCAAGAAGTCACATACAACGTGCGGATGGTTCTCGATGCGTTCAGATCGTACAGGATTGCGAACGAAATTACCGACACGGTGAGGGTGACGCAGGGTGAGGCGGATAAATTTTTCGCGGAGCACCACGATGAGGTTTTAAACTCGGTGAGACTGAAACTGAAGATGTACGGAGTCGATAACATAAATCAAGCAATCGAAGTTTTTGATGAGGTCAACAAAGAGAAAAACGATGCCACCGACACTCTTGGAGCGACCTGGATAAACGCCTTCAACCTTGGTGAGATCGGGGCTGTCCTATCTGAACTGAAGAAGGGCGACGTTTACGGACCGGTCGAGGACAACGGGAAATTTCACATTTATCAATTATTGGACAAGAAATCTTCTATCGATGATTCCGCAATTGAAAACAGTATCGAGGTTGCAAAAGAGATATTGTCGGCTCAAGAAAAAAGAAAGGCTCTCGGTAGGTATATTGCAAAGTTAGCCGAAGATGATAACGTAAAGATCTTTCCGCAAAAGCTTGTCGATGTGAAAGCGACGCCTTTTCAGATGTTGACTTTTCGATATATCGGCTTCGGCGGCAGGATTATCGCGGTGCCGCAGTTGTTTCCTCGAGAAGACTGGGTAAAGTACTATCAATACAAGAAACCTCCTGTACCATGATGGGAATCGGTGCCGTTCGATCTTCAAGGTCGTCATGAAACCTCTCGGCCACACTCTGCGCTTCTGTGCCTTTGTGCTTCTGTGTATGTGTAGTTTTTCTTGTTCAAGGAGCACTCTCGAAGATCCGCACCAAATCGTCATCTGGCATACGATGCATCCCGATGAGCAGGAAGAGTTTAACAAGATTTTGCAGGAGTACATGGCCCAAAATCCGGATATCAAGATCACGGCTCTTTACAAAGAAACCGAGACGCTGCGCTCAGGTTTTCAGATTGCCGCCATCGGAGGCGCTGGCCCGGACATTGTTTGGGGACCTTCGGATCAGGTCGGACCGTTTGAAGCGATGGGGATCATACTCCCGCTGGACACTCTGTTTGATAAGAAGTACCTCTCCAAATTTGATCCGAAAGCCCTTGTTTACGGACACGGGCATTTGTATTCCATCGCCGACAAAATCGGCAACCATCTCATGCTGATCTACAATAAGTCGTTGCTTCCCGATCCACCCAGGACAATGGATGAATTGATTGCGGACGGAGAAAAATTCGATGAGGCAACGAAGGGACACGCGCTGGTTTGGAATTACACCGAGCCATATTTTTTCATTCCTTTCCTGACCGGCTTTAACGGATGGGTCATGGACTCGCTCGGCAATCCGACTCTCGATACTCAGGCGATGATTAGTGCACTCGAATTCATGAAAGACTTGCGGGACAAATATGAAATTATCCCGAAGTCATGCGACTACGAGACCGCGGACGCACTTTTCAAGGAGGGAAAAGCAGAGATGATCATCAATGGTCCATGGTCGTTCGGAAGTTACAAACGAGCGGGGCTCGATTTCGGGGTGGCGAGGATTCCTTTCATGAAAGAAACAGGATTATGGCCCGCGCCAATGGTATCGCCGATGGGGTACTCGATCAATGCTTCGATTCCTTCGTGGAAAATTCCTGAAGTAGTGAAGTTCGTAAGGTTCCTTCTCAGTCCGCAAGTCCAGCTTGAATTCACGACGCACTTCGAGACGATTCCTACGCTCACCGAGCTTTACAATGACACGTCGGTCCAAAACAATGAAGTCATAAAAGGTTCTGAAGATGAAATGGAGGTCGGCCGGCCGATGCCGATAATTCCGGAGTTGAGGGCAATATGGGATGCCATGAGACCGAGTTATCAAGCAGTCCTTGGAGGGACCGAAACTCCTGAGCAAGCCGCGAAAGAGATGCAGAGGAGCGCGGTGCAGAAAATAAAAGAGATGAACGAGTGATGAGAGCGAGGGGTCATTATCAATTATCGATCAGCACATTATGATTCAACAAAATAAAGAGTGTCATTCCGAGGAACGAAGTGACGAAGCAATGACAGGTGCGCCGGATTTTTGCAGGCAACTGTAAGGATGTCCTTTTGGAAGAACGAGTGAAAAACGATTCGGCAGAAAAGATGTCATCGAGAGCTTTTTTTGACACGGAGAGAATTTCTCCCAACACATTCGCCTACATTCTCATGGTCCCGGCGGCGTTGGTAATGTTCGGGGTCGTCATCTATCCTTTCTTCTACAACGTCCTGCTGTCGTTTTCCAACATGAGTTTGCGCCACTTCAAAGACTGGCATATTATCGGCTTCAGGCAATATGGAGAAGTATTCAGCGAGAAAATATTTTATTCGGTTTTCTTCAAGACGTTAGTCTGGACTTTTGTCAATATTTTCTTTCATGTTACAATCGGAGTTGCGCTTGCAATAATCCTGAATAGGAAACTTTTTGGAAAGGGTGCGATTCGTACTTTGTTGATCCTGCCCTGGGCAATTCCACAGGTCATTGTTGCTTTGACATGGCGCAGCATGTTCAATTATGAATACGGTGCGATCAATCTTTTCATCGCGCAATACTTCCACATGACGCCCATTCAATGGCTGGGGAAGCCTCTTGAAGCGTTCAGTGCCTGTATAATAACAAACATCTGGCTCGGCTTTCCTTTCATGATGACGATTGCACTCGGAGGACTCCAGAGCATTCCGCGGGAGCTTTACGAGGCTGCCGACATCGACGGCGCTACCGGCTGGCAGAAATTCTGGACGGTCACCGCCCCTCTACTAAGGCCGGTTATGATACCTGCAATAACGCTCGGCATAATCTGGACATTCAATAACGTAAACATAATCTGGCTTGTGTCGAATGGAGGCGAGCCATCAGACCAAACTCACATTCTCGTTTCGTACGTTTACAAAGCGGCATTTAACCTTTACAGGTACGGTTACGCCGCAGCATTGTCTATGGTAATCTTTGCGATACTACTTATTTTCAGCCTGTTCTTTTTGAATAGGACGAGAGCGTCGGAGGCAGCGTACTGAGGATGAAATCAGAGGTCAAAAGGCTTGCCCTGAACGGAGTGAAGGGTCAAAAGTCAAAATCCCAAATTGTAAATCTTAAATCTAAGATTTCAAATCTCATTCTTTATTTCCTTCTTCTCGGCTTCACCCTTGTCGTTCTTTACCCGATCATAAACGTCTTCAGTATTTCACTGCGTCCGTCAGATAGATTGCTGTCGACTTCATTGAGAGTGATTCCCGCCGACGCTTCGTTCCACTCTTACAAAGTTTTATTCACCCAGACTCCCTTCATACATTGGTTCTTTAACTCGGTTATTATTGCCGTCGTCGTGACATTGACCGGAGTGGCGCTTGCATCGACTGCCGGTTACGCCTTCAGCCGATTCGATTTCTACGGGAAGAAAAGTGCGATGGTCGGACTTCTTGTGACTCAGATGTTTCCGCCGACGATGCTCCTTCTGCCGATGTATATCATGCTTCTCAAGCTGCACTTGATAAACAGCTACTTAGGGATAATTGTCATTTACACTTCGACTGCGCTGCCGTTTTGTGTCTGGCAGATGAAGGGATATTATGACACCATTCCTTTCAGCCTTGAAGAAGCCGCGCGAATCGACGGATCGACCCGCTGGGGAGCGTTTACGAAAGTTGTGCTGCCGCTCGCGGCCCCAGCCCTCGTAATAACCGCGCTTTTTTCATTCATGACCGCGTGGGCCGAGTACGTCGTTGCGGCTCAGGTGCTCCAGGATACGAGTCTGTTCACTCTTCCTCTTGGATTGAAACAATTCGAATCGAGCATGTCGACGGAGTGGGGCCTTTATGCGGCGGGTTCTTTAATTATTAGCATTCCCGCCGTAGCTTTATTTTTATTCCTGAGTCGATGGTTGATCTCCGGACTGACGCTCGGCAGTGTAAAAGGATGACAGACAGGTTTAAGCTGATGGCTGACCGCTAAATCAAATTTGGTAAATACATGAAAAAGCCTCGATTGAGTTTCTGGCAAATATGGAACATGAGCTTCGGGTTCATGGGAATCCAGTTCGGCTTTGCGCTTCAGAATGCGAACGTCAGCAGGATATTTGAGACGCTCGGCGCGAAGATAGATGCCATTCCGATTCTATGGATCGCGGCACCGATCACCGGCCTGATCGTTCAGCCGATAATCGGCCACATGAGCGACAAGACGTGGAACAAACTCGGCAGGCGGCGCCCGTATTTCCTGACCGGGGCGATCCTGGCTTCCGCCGCTTTGTTCATCATGCCGAACTCGCCGGTCCTTTGGGTTGCGGCGGGAATGCTCTGGATCATGGATACGTCGATAAACATTTCGATGGAGCCTTTCAGGGCTTTCGTCGGCGACATGCTGCCGTCGGAACAGAGGACCATCGGATTTTCCATGCAGAGTTTCTTCATTGGCATCGGAGCTGTCGTCGCTTCTGCACTTCCGTATATCATGACGAACTGGTTCGGCGTGAGCAACACTGCGCCGGAAGGGATGATACCTGTGTCCGTCAAGCTGTCGTTTTACGTTGGTGGAATAATCTTCTTTGCCGCAGTTTTGTGGACGGTAATTCGCTCGAAAGAATATCCGCCGGAGGAATTGAAGAGATTCAGCGTGGAAGGAGGAATGCCGCGCCGGGAAACAAATCCGATTGCTCACTCGAAATTTCTAAAAAACGGAATCGTCTGGACGATCATTGGCATTCTGCTGTTTCTGATTTTCTTTTATTTCATATACATGGATTACGGGCTCGGAGTTTTCTTTGGAGGCATAGCGGCGTTCGGATTATTACAGATTGCTGCGGGATTGATCACTAAGAGAAACGGCGCAGAGACCGGCCTGGTCGTCGTCATGAACGACCTCTTCAAGATGCCGAAGACGATGGTGCAGCTTGCGTACGTGCAATTCTTCTCGTGGTTTGCACTCTTTGCAATGTGGATATACACGACTCCGGCAGTTGCGCATCATATTTACGGCGCGACGGACACAGCCTCGGCTTTGTACAACGATGGTGCGAACTGGGTGGGCGTTCTCATGTCGGTATATAACGGCTTCGCCGCAGTCATGGCATTTGTGCTAGTCTGGCTCGCGAAGAAGACGAGCAGGAAGAGCGTCCACGCCATCAGTCTGCTGTGCGGCTCGCTCGGCCTAATGTCGTTCTATGTGATCAAAGATCCGAAGCTCCTCCTGGTTTCGGAGCTCGGGATCGGGCTGGCGTGGGCGTCGATTCTCGCGATGCCTTACGCGATACTTACAGGCTCGCTTCCCGCGGAGAAAATGGGGACGTACATGGGGATATTCAATTTCTTCATCGTCATTCCGCAGATCACAGCGGCGGCAATACTCGGTTTCTTCGTGAGGAGTCTGTTCCGTGGTGAGGCGATTTACGCTTTGCTGCTCGGCGGGCTGTCGCTGGTTGCGGCGGCGCTTCTTGTGATGAAGGTCGAAGACAGGGCGTAACAGAATACCGGAGTTTATTCCTTACCGGGCGTTGCGTCGTCAATGGTACAGGAGAAACAAACCTGTTGCGACAATTCCCCGCTGATGCGGCATCTTCGACATGAACTGACGCTATGATATTGATTGCCAGGACCGGTGACCGTAAACGGTCATAGAACCTTTGCACCATGGAATCGTCAAGATGTAGTAAAGGAGGTTGTCGAACATGCAAACGACGTTACCTTGCAGATGGAACCTCGCGACAGGAAGCCGTATTTTTTCAAGCGTGCTAGTTTTCATCGCTGTCCTTCTTATTCCCCTTGTGTTCCTCGGTTGTGATGATTACAGCTGGGTAAACCCGGTGGATGGAAGCGGAGATGATGGAGGGGTGCCATACTTTGACAACTCGGATAACGCTTTCTATTATGAGTATGACGCGACCGATTACAGTTCCAGCGCGACGTATTCTCTCACATTCTATTCGAACGACGTAACCTGTTCACTTGCGGTGGACAATTACGAATCGGGAAGCGTTACCGTGTCCGTCTTCGACGGCGGTGGAATTGCCTGGAGCGATCGGGTTTCATCCGGAGTGAATGAGTCGATGAATGTCTACGTGCCGACTCAGACGTATTGCACCATAACGTATGACGATTTTACGGGACATGTGAGTTTCTCCTGCACGGGCAGTGCTTACGTTGTCGCCGGCAATCGCGAAAAAACTTGAATTGTGGGAGGAGAATGTTAAACTAGTAAAACCAAAGCAAGAAGAAACTGTGCTGAAAATATAAATCCGTTAATAACAACACGATCCTGATTAGAATATTTCTATGAAGAGATTTTATTCCATCCTTATCATTCTGACATTTACGGCAGTGAAACTGTGGGCTGGCAACAATGAGATAAAGACCCAACACATCTCGTTTTCCTGTTCGATAGATGGGAAGAATTATCGCCTTGAAGCCATGCTCTATTTCCCTTCGGATTCCGGGAATCAACATTCGTTGATAATCATGACGCACGGGAGAAACGGACCGAATCCGCCGATCGATAAGCGGGAGGTTTTTAGATATCGGCCTCTATGTGAGGCACTGGCGAACAAAGGTTTTGTGGTGATGATGCTTGTGCGTCGCGGGTATGGTAATTCCGAAGGTCCGGATTGCGAGTATCTGGAGACTGCCGAAGAATCCGGTCTAGCAGGCGCGCAGGATGTGAAAGCCGCGGCGGACTATATGAGCACCGCACCTTATGCATCAAATGGGCGCGTCGTGGTCATAGGCCAGTCGCAGGGCGGTTGGGTGGCACTCGCGGCATCCACACTAGGAATCAAAGGAGTCCTCGGTACTGTAAATGTTTCAGGAGCTACGAATTTTCGACGTGCATCCGGGTTTTCAATAAGGTCTTCCATGGTTGAGGACCAGTTGGATAATTCGGCAGCGGCATACGGCAAATCATCGAAAGTACCGACTCTCTGGATCTATGCGGAAAATGATAATCATTTGCCTGCGACTGTAAAGAGATGGTTTGATTCATATAAGCAGGGCGGCGGTCGAGGAGAGCTCGTGATCAAACCGGCTTATGGAGACAACGGACACAAGATTGTCGGTGAACCCGATCTTTACATTGACGACATCCTGAATTTCTTCAAGGAGATCGGTTTCAGCAAATAAACTCTTTAAGGACACAGGGGATCCAGAGTTTCCGGCAGGCTAGATACGACATAGTTTTGTTGAACAGATTCCCGGGACGGAGACGCAGGTTGTCGGGAAGACGATGCAAGTAGTTCGGACGACGGTGCAGGTCGTCGGGATGAGGACGCAAGTAGTCGGGAAAGAGATGCAGGTAGTTGGGACGAAGATGCAGGTAGTTCGGACGGAGATGCAGGTAGTTCGGACGAGGATGCAAGTAGTCGGGAAAGAGATGCAGGTAGTTCGGACAGAGATAAAAGTAGTCGGGACGACGAACCTAGTCGTTGGGAAAGCCGACCTAATTGTTGGGACGACAAACCTGGTCGTTCGGACGACGGCGCAAGAAGCCACGGGGAGAAGATTGATTATGTGGAGTGGGGGGATTAGATTTTTGGGGAGATGAAAGGCGTGGGGATGGAAGAAAGGAAGGCTCATTCAAGCCTAATCAATACAATTCGGTAGACTGCTTGAAATAAATTTGACAAAACCATGAAAGGGCAAAATCATGAAAGTAATCACTCTCTCATTTCTCCTGACTCTGACCCTCCTGATCAGTCCGGAGAGGAGCTTTTCGCAAGCACCTGATTCGACATCCGCTTCGTTAACTTTTGGCAATGCGCTGCAGTTCCAGCTAATCGGGGGCGTGGGACTGAACTACCTCGGTGAGTTGAATTCATCCTCTTACTTTCGCATCGGCGCCGATTTGTCTTTGAGTCACTCGAACCAGTCAGGTTCTCAGAGTAACTCTGAGGTGGAGAGCTACGCTCCGCCGTCGGTCAACTCCGATACCATTGCTACAAATCCTGACCAGACATCGAATTCATACGGTATCACCCTGTCGGGCTTGTATGTTCGGAAACTGGCAGAGTATCGAAATACTATTCTCTACCTTGGGGCCGGCCCGGAAGTGACTTATTCATGGACGAAGTCGTCGGATGATGAACCGGGGACGAGGACAAGCGGGGGCGTGAGTGCTTCGGAGGGAACCGATAATGAGAGCACGAACAAAACCGCCGGGATTGGTCCGGTGGCCGTCCTGGGTGTAGGAAGCAAAATTATCGAGCAGGTCAGTCTGACCGCCGAAATCGGAATCTCTGCTCTCTACGAATGGAACTCGTCTTCATCGGGATACATCTACAGCTTAGACCAGCCGTCTTATCAATACACAGAGAGGTCCAATAGCAGCTCGCATATCACCGGCTGGGTCATCTCGCTCGCCAATGTGAGGGTCGGAATCCTCATTGGACTGTAGTCGATTTATTGCGGTTGGACGCAATTGACCGCGGCGGCGGGGTGGTTGACTAAATGGTGGAGAGGGAGTAGACTTTCTAAGGAGAAAATGCGTGGGATGCAAAAGGGAAGCGCATATGATCTTATTCAATTCTGTGAGGCGACCGTATGAGAAGAGTAATCAATGATAACACCTGAAGAAATCGTTCCGACGCTTGAAAGCATACTCGCGGATGAGGCGGTGTTTATCTCCAAGCTTCAAATGATGAAGCCTCGCAGCAAAACCTCCGACGAGGTGAGGGAACTTGAGGAAGAGGTTTTTCCGATCTGTGAATCCATGACAGAAATGGTAGAGGCACTGGTCTCAAACAGGCCCGACCCGAAGCCCATCGGCGATAAGTTTAAGATTGCGTTCAATAACGTTGGAGTTATCTATGAGCTTCTTACCGGTCTCATCGACAAGCCGGCGAAGTGAGATGATGTATGCCGGTGTGGAGTCCGGATTTGCGATGGCGTGGGCGGGATTTCCATCCGGAACAGAGATCGGCGGCCTGTCAGGAGAGAACTCCTGCTTTCACGTCTAAGAATGTGAGAAATGGATTATGCCAACTTTCAGAATAAATAACATCACGAGGAAAGCATGTACATACTAACTGTTGTTTTGCTGGCATTCGTATTTCCAGTTATCTCTATTCTCACAGACGTATTCCTTTTCAAAAGCGCATCGAGTACTATGTACCTCGTCGGGAAGTGGTTCGTGTTCTGGGGAGTCGGGATTAGATTCTTCACTGCAGGGCTGCGACAGTCGATAACTCCGAGGTTCACGGCGGAAAAAATATTCGGGTTCAAGACCGATGAACCGCTGGTATTCGTGCAGGAGCTAGGATTTGCAAATATATCGTCAGGATTGTTGGGCATCCTCACCATCTTTGATGGCAACTGGATCCTACCCTCAGCAATCATCGGCGGCTCCTTTTATGGTTTGGCCGGGATAAAACACCTGACAAGAAGCGGAAGGAGTTCCACTGAGAATGTAACGACGTATTCAGATCTTCTGATGTCTATTATCCTTCTGGTGTATGTTGCCAGGTCTATAATCTGAAGAAGTATCATGAGCAGAGCTCATTCTCAAATGTTCTCCGGAGATTTCCATCCAGGCCGGGAACCGGCAGGTTGTCGGGAGGGAACTATTGATCACGCGATTAACGGCGCCATATGAAATACGATCCTGACAAACATCACCGGCGGTCAATTCGATTGAAGGATTACGATTATTCGACTGAAGGTGGGTATTTCGTTACAATGTGTGTTCAGAACCGGGAATGTTTGTTCGGCGAGATTGTCGATTCGGAAATGAAGACGAATCGGTTTGGAGAGATCGTTAGAGAATGTTGGGATGATATCCCGAAGCGTTATCAAAACGTTGCGATAGATGAATTCGTCGTGATGCCAGATCATGTGCATGGGATAATTATCATTGAAGATTCGGGAGGGGCAATTCATGAATTGCCCCGACTCGAACAAAGAAAAGATGAATTGCCCCGACAAACAGACAAAATGATGCAACGACGACAGATGTTATTGCCGAAGATTATCGGAAGATTTAAAATGAATTCAGCAAAACGAATCAATGAAATAAGAAATTCGCCTGGTGAGCGTGTATGGCAGCGGGATTATTACGAACACGTCATCCGCAATGAGGGAGAATTGATTCGTATACGTGAGTATATCTCCAATAATCCGGCACGGTGGTTACAAGATGAAAAATCCGTGTGATCGATTCTCATGGTATGGTCGGATTTCTTTTCCGACTACGAACCGGCAGCGCGTCGTGCCGAAATGCTTGGGTTCCAATTTTTTTACCCTCTTCTTATTTCTTTCCCCATCTCCCTCAGCTGCTGCGCAACTTTTGTTGCGACACTCTCGATTGTTTCTCCGTTTGTTAGTCTCACACCTGATACTCGCACCGCTTCATCGATCGTCGGTATTGTCCCCATCAGGTAGCGGTATATATGATAACCGAGCCTGTTGTTGTCATTGAATTCTCTCGTCGAAAATTGCTCCGCAATTTTATAAGCGACCGCCTCCAAGCTGTCGTCTGCGAATTTATTTACCTGCGCCGGCGCTTTCGATGTCATTTCGTCTCCGTCTTTACTGTAAGTTAATGGCGGCGCGTTACATCTTCAATGATCGTCATGCATGCAGTGAGAAGCGAGAGGCAAGAGGTCGGGGGTAAAATGCTGAAGACAAAATGTTGAGAGAAAACATTTGATGCTCCGCCAACTCTTCTGATATCTTCCTGCTGGCCTCCTTCTCCGACACCCGATCTCTGGCTCCCTGCGTCTCGTCTTCGTCGTCAAAAAGTGTACCACTTTGCTTGACAATTAATAATAAAATCTTATATTTAACACAAGGAATGATCGCTTCATTGACATACAGGTTGCCCGACCGACAAGCTCGGCGGACCAAGTTGAAGTCGAACCAGTGTCGGAAGACTTTATGAACGTTGCTCTTGCCTTCAACGTCAAGAAAGAGAGCACCATCGAAGTCGAATCCGCCTCTTCTCCCTCCAGTCCTGTTCCACCATCTCCAAATGAAATCTCCCCTCAAATCGAAGTTGATTCCGAAAAAAAAGTCATAGATAAATTTGCCGAGTGGGATACTCAAGAGACAATAGATGCGGTCGCACGCGCGTTGTCCCTGTACCACGATGTTACCCTTGTCGAGGCGGACGAGAATGCCTACGACAAACTTCGTGACGGAGATTTCGACATAGTCTTTAATATCGCCGAAGGAATGAACGGCGTCAGCAGGGAAGCGCAGGTTCCGGCCATGCTTGAGTTCCTCGGGATACCCTACACCGGCTCCGACCCTCTCACCCTTGCGATGTGCCTTGATAAATCGAGGACAAAAGAGATTTTAAGCTATCATGGGATCCCGACCTCAAAATTTGTGGTAGCAAATTCGTTCGGGGAGGCGGCGAAGGCATCGCTGCGTTATCCCCTCTTCGTCAAGCCGCTCCATGAAGGTTCGAGCAAAGGAATTTACAACTCATCCTATGTGGAGAACCCGGCAGCTCTCCAGCGGGAAGTTGAACGGATACTGAATGATTACGAGCAGCCTGCGCTCATAGAGGAATACTTGCCCGGGAGGGAATTCACCGTCGCGCTCCTCGGTAACGGGAATGAGTTGAAAGTTTTGCCGCCGGTCGAGATAAGATTTGATTCGCTGCCGTCGGAAGCTTTGCCGGTATATTCTTACGAAGCAAAATGGTTGTGGGACACGAGAGAATCTCCGATTGAGGTTTTCAAATGTCCGGCACCAATCGATGATTCTTTGAGTGCAAAAATAGAATACGTCTGCAGGAAAACGTTTGAAGTTCTGAACTGCCGTGATTGGTCGAGGATAGATTTGCGCCTGGATGGTTCGGGCGAACCGAACGTAATAGAGATCAATCCTCTCCCGGGAATCTTGCCGGATCCTGAAGAGCATTCCTGTTTCCCGATGGCTTCAAGAGCCGCGGGTTTGGATTATGATCATATGATGAACGCAGTTCTCGATGCGGCATTGAAAAGAACAGGTAAATTATAGCGGAGATGCAAGATGCGATGTCGCTATAATTCGTTGTATTTGTTGAACTTATAGAGGCGGCTCATGCCAAGAAAAAAGAAGGTGTGCGTTATCTATGACGAGTCAGCTTTAGACATCACGTCTGAACTGGAATTGGCCTTCAATGGAAAAATAGCTGCAGAAGCGAAGGCTGCTTTGCTCGACACATCAACGACAAGCGTCGTCGAACAGGTCGACACCGTTGCTGCGGTGCTGGCTGAGGCGGGTTACAACGTTTCGACGATCATCACCAGCCCGGATATGAACCAGCTTATCGACAAACTTCGCGAAGAGAAGCCGGACCTGGTTTTTAATCTATGCGAATCTATCGAAGGTGACTCGTTCCAGGAGATGAATGTCGCGGGTCTCTATGAACTGCTGCGCATACGATATACCGGAAGCAATCCGCTGACACTCGGAAGCTGCCTGAACAAAGTCAGAACGAAAGAAATTTTGACTTTCCACAAGATAAGTGTGCCACCATACAGGGTTTTCAATTCCGCCGATGAAGTGGCGCGGAAGAAAATAGGTTTTCCCGCTATTGCGAAACCGATCCATGAAGATGCCAGCATCGGAATTTCGAATTCGTCCGTCGTATACGATCGCGACCACCTGCAGACTTTGCTCGCCGACATGCTGAAGAAATTCGATCAACCGATCCTTGTAGAACAATTCATAGACGGCAGGGAATTCAATGTTGCAATTGTCGGAAACGATGAAGTCGTTGTGCTCCCGACATCCGAGATAGATTTTACCACGATGCCTCAGGGGTATCAGCACATCGTCTCTTACGAAGCGAAGTGGATCCCTGATAGTGTGGAATACAAGTCGACGGTTCCGATTTGTCCCGCCAAAATAAGCAGGCGGCTCGAACAAAAAATTCAGAACACTGCGATCAAAGCTTATCAGGTGATGGGCTGCAGAGACTACGCCAGGGTTGACATGCGGGTTGACAAGACAGGAAATGTGTTCGTACTGGAAGTGAATCCGAATCCTGATTTGTCGCCGAGCGCTTCCGGGTTTGCACGCAGCGCCGCAGCCCTCGGCTGGTCATACGGCCGGCTCATAAACAATATTGTGCAATCAGCATTTAAGAGACGGCTTGGTTAGAATCCGACCCACCATCCGGGAAGACTACGAATCTATCCTGGATATCCTCAAGAGGACAGACTACTTCACGGCTGAAGAAATAAAAATCGCCGATGAACTGCTCGGCTCCTTTTTTACGCAATCTCTCGAAAGCGGATATTGGACTTACACGGCGGTGAATGACAAAGTTGTCGGGTATATATGTTACGGCCCTGTTCCGTTAACCGATGGCACTTATGACGTCTATTGGGTAGCGGTCGATCCGGCTCTTCAAGGACAGGGAATTGGAACGGAGCTGCTGAACTTTGCCGAGGATGATATATCGAGGCACAAAGGGAGACTGATAACCATTTATACAAGTTCACAGGAAAAGTATCTTCCCACACGGAGTTTTTATTTGAAGCGGGGTTATCACGAAGGCGCCAGAGTACGCGATTACTATCGGCCTGCGGATGATCTCGTAATATATGTAAAACAAATTTCGGAGGACTAATTTATGGAACTGTGGCAGCAGATGCTGAGGCAGAGTATAGACAGCGCTGATGACCTTGTCAAAAAATTCAACTTTGATCAAGAGACTGCCGAAAGGCTCAACAGCCTTTTCCACATCAGGATCAACCCGTACTATTTAAATCTCATTCGATATCCCGGCGACCCTATCTGGCTTCAATGCATGCCCGATGGGAAGGAGCTTGAAGACGACGGATTGCCGACGGATCCTCTGAATGAGGACCACGATAGCCCGGTTCCAAGCATTACCCATCGTTATCCCGACAGAGTTTTATTTCTTGTGACGAGCCAGTGCTCCATGTATTGCCGCTTCTGCACAAGAAAGAGGAAGGTCAGCGATTCGACGAAGATCAGCATGAAGTATATCCAGGACGGCCTGGACTACATCATGGCGCACAAAGAAGTTAGAGACGTCATTGTCTCCGGCGGCGACCCGCTCATGCTTACCGACGTGATGCTGGAGAAAGTGCTGAAAGGACTCCGAGAAATTCCGCATGTTGAGATAATTCGCGTTCATACCAAGATGCCGTGTGTTCTTCCGCAGAGGATTACGCCGCAGCTTGTCGAGATGATGAAGAAATATCATCCGATATATGTGAATGTCCATTTCAACCACCCGTGGGAGTGCACGCCCGAAGCGAAACAGGCATGCGATCTTCTTGCGAATGCGGGTTTTCCACTCGGCAATCAAATGGTGCTGATGAAGGACGTAAATGACAACCCCGATGTTGTGAAAGAGCTCAATCGCAAGCTCCTGACGATGCGTGTGAAGCCGTATTATATTTATCAAGCGGATATGGTGAAGAGCACGAATCATTTTCGTACACCGATACGTGTCGGCCTGGAAATCATGGACAAACTGCGCGGACACACTTCGGGACTCGCGGTTCCGTATTTCGTGATCGATGCTCCCGGCGGGGGCGGAAAAATTCCTATTCTGCCGCAGTATGTTCTGTACCATGATGATGAGAAGATGGTGATTCGCAATTATAAATACGAGGTCTTTGAGTACGCCGAGGCGAAAGACGATCAAGAGCCGGCTCGCGCCGACAACGATCGTCGGTTCTTGAGGAAATCGCCTGTCATCATCAGAGAAAGGAAGCGGCGAATTTCTCAGCCAAAAGCTGATCCGCCTAAGGCGGGGAAGCCAAAGGCCAGACAGAAAGTAAAAGTGGAATTGGATAAGCCGGTCGTCGAAGAGCCGATCGGGGAAAAGCAATAAATCTGCGAGTAAAAAATTCAGAAAACCTTGCGAAGTATTAAAACCTTCGCAAGGCTTAATTCTTGGGGAAAGGATCATCGAATGAATCGTCTTCTAATATCGCTTGCTGTCTCTGCAATCTGGGTCGCAACAGCAAATGCTCAAGTTCCCGATTGGGCGAGGAAAGCTGTGTGGTACCAGATCTTTCCGGAGCGGTTCCGAAACGGAGATTCAGAGAATGATCCAACTATGAAGGATGCACAGGTCGGCGGACGCGAGTGGAGTGTTTCCCCATGGATGAGCGATTGGTACGAGTTGCAGCCCTGGGAGAAGAAGTTTTCAAACAAGTTTTATGACGTCGTTTTTGACAGAAGGTATGGCGGTGATTTGGAAGGGGTCATGGATGAACTGCCGTACTTGAAAAAACTAGGCATCAACGCGATCTATTTCAATCCTGTTTTCGAGTCGCCTTCACTCCACAAATACAACACCGCGACGTACATTCACATCGACCACAACTTCGGTCCGGATCCTGGGGGTGATTTGAAAATCATGTCCGAAGAGAATCCCGGCGATTCATCGACATGGAAATGGACCTCTGCGGACAAAGAATTCCTGAAACTCGTGAAGAAAATCCACGAGATGAGAATGCATGTGATCATCGATGGAGTATTCAACCACGTCGGCACCGATTTCTGGGCTTTCAAGGATGTCGAGAAAAATCAACAGCAGTCTAAGTTCAAGGACTGGTTTGTGGTGACAAGCTGGAACGACTCGGCGAAAGGGACGAAGTTCGATTACGCCGGCTGGTGGGGGCTAAAGTCATTGCCGATTTTCAGAAAAGATACCATCACCGGACTTGTCCATGGTCCATATGAGCATATCATGGCGATCACGAAGCGGTGGCTGGCTCCCGATGGGAATCCTGCGAACGGTGTTGACGGATGGCGACTCGACGTCCCGAATGAAGTGCCGCACGCTTTGTGGAAAGACTGGCGAAAGCTTGTGAAAAGCATAAAACCGGATGCGTATATTTCAGGCGAAATATGGGACAATGCTGCACCATGGCTGCGGGGTGACGAGTTCGACGGAGTCATGAATTACATGTTTGCGAAGGCGGTGATGAAATTCTTCATCGACAGGAAGATGGCAATCACGCCGACGCAGTTCGATTCCACTCTTCAAGCGCTCAGGAATTCATACCCGGACAGCATCGATTACGTCTTACAGAATCTTGTTGACAGCCATGATACCGACAGGCTTGAGTCGATGATAATGAATCCCGACCGCGACTTTAACGCCGACGATAGTCCGAGGAATAATCCGGCGTACGTCATTTCCAAGCCGGATGCTGCAGCAATTCAGCGGCAAAAGCTGATCGCACTTTTCCAGATGACTTATGTCGGTGCACCGATGATTTATTACGGCGATGAAGCCGGAATGTGGGGGGCGACCGACCCCGATGACAGGAAGCCGATGCTGTGGCGAGATTTGAAATATGAGGACGAGAAGAGCAGCCCTGCGGACGGAGTCCGAAGAACAGAGGATAAAAATATTTTTAACAAAAATCTTTTTGACTATTACAGGAAATTGATCCGTGAAAGGGAATCGGACCCGGCATTAACGATCGGCGGCTACACGACCCTCATTGCAGACGATCAAAAAGAAGTATTTGTGTTTGAAAGGGAATATGAAAACCGAGTAGCAATCGCCGGCTTCAACCTGTCGGAGGAGAAGCAATCTGTGGACGTGAATTTGAACGTAGGCAGTAGAATATTCAACGACGTGCTGAATTCAAAGAGCATCACGATAAAGAATCACGAGCTTCATATTGAGATGGAACCTAGGTGGGGTGTACTACTGGAGAACTAAGCAGTCTTCGGACTAAGATTTTTGTCTCTTCTGCAAATCCGTCTGTGTAATGATTACCCCTCCAATCGTGACGAGCGCGCCGAGCGCAAACGGCAGTGCGATGCTTTGCTTCAAGAATATGTAAGCCATGATGGCGGTGATCACCGGCTGCCCGTTCGTGAAGACAGCCACCCTGCTGGCCTCGATCTTTCCCAGCGCATAGTACCATAATAAATATCCTGCAATTGAAGTCCCGAGCGATAGGTAGAGAACCTGCAGCCACTGGCCACCCGACAGCGAAGTGTACCTGTATCCTATGGAACAAAATATTCCGACAGGGGCGTACATCGCTGTTCCGATTAGGGCGGTGAACATAGTGGTCGTGATCGCGCCATACTTCACCACCAGCTTCCGACCGAGCGCCGTGTATGTTGCCCAGGCGATTACTGCTGTGAAAATGAAAGCGTCCCCTTTCATGTGCGAGAATTCGAAGTGATATGAAGCTCCATTGAACGATACGTTTGACAAAACCACGACGACCACACCTACGAATGCCATCCCTGTGCCCAAGATTTTCATAAATGTAATTTTTTCATTCAGGTATCTTCTCGAAAGAACCATGACGAAAATCGGCGTCAGTGCATAAAGCAGCGCACCTTCCGTTGCGGTCGTGTATTTCATCCCATAGAGAAATCCTAATTGGTTCAGCGAGACCGAAGTAAAACTAAGAAACAGGAGAAGCGCCAGATCCCGGCCTCTGTACTTGAACGGCAGTCCCGCATAGAAAAAGTATAGCAGGTAAACAAATCCGGAGATGATGGTTCTCAAGAATGTGAGATTTGGCGGAGGGATCGTTTGTGTCGCAGCGTTTGCAATTATATAATTGCCTCCGGAAAGGAGAAGCTGGATGAAGAGAATTACGTATGGGTTCACGTAGACACAAAATTCTGTGCACGTCTACTCATCAGCGGAATTGTTCTATTATTCCCGAGAGTGAGTCCATTCTGAATCTGTCGTTCTCTGCTTCGGATAAGAGCCGGCTGTAAATTCTTTTGTAGCCCGGAAAGTCGATGGGATCTGCCAGAGAATTGTGGAAGAGAATCGAAGCGGCCCCGTGTGCAGCTTTGGTTTCATCCACGAGCTTTTTCATCTTGTCATAAGTTTCATTTACCGGCTGGCTTCGATTAGCTGAGAATGTGCCGTCCATGATCATTAACGGTAATTCGGTCACTGTAGAAATCCTGTCTTTCTGAAAATCATACAGGGGGAAAGGGAAGGCGATGCTGTTACGGAAACCGGCTTTTCGAGAAAAGCCGAGAGTGCTGTCATATTTTAGTCTTGCGTTTTCCCAGATGCCGACGGTTTTGCCTGCGGTAAATTTCAAATAATGCTGCCTTACCGAATTGATCTCCTTCCCAACCAGGTTTTCGAGTCTCGTCTTTTCAAGGATGAGTTGTTCGCCCTCTATGTAAGTGCGCATGCTCGGATGGATACCGATGTCGAAGCCATGATTCATCAGAGAACGCATGAAATTTCTAAGCGAGCGAGAGCGGTAATGGTAATTCATGTCTTCTCTCGCAGTCGCACCCGTCTTGATGAAAAATGTCGACTTGAGTCCTGAACGGAGTTCGGTTTCTCTCAGAAATTTCAATCCGTTTTTCGGAGGATCATACCCCGTCATAGCAAGAAGCGGACGGAGAAATTTCACGGCGCGCTCGTTCGGCGTGAGATTTTCTTTGTTAAGTATGGCATGTCCGAAAATGTTTCGCTTTATCATCCTCAAATTGAGCGAGCTGGTATAATCAACATCGTGGGTCAAGGCGATTCCATGATCGGCGTCCGCATACTTCTTAAGCTCTATCCCGGTATCGAAAAATTTCTCCAATTTTTCTTTCAAGAATATCGAGTAATAATTCACCGCGGGATAATCTAAAATGCCGAGCTTGTCCTGCAGCGAATCCATCGCACGAAGTCTGTCGAATTCATCTCTCTCAAGACTGATCAGATCCTGGAATTCGGAAGCAAGCATGAAAGCTGCGGCGGCGATATCGAAGTCAATGGCGGCACCCGAAACCGGAAACAACTTCGGAAGTCTCTTCCTCTCGAATTCAAGCCATTCAAGATGAGAAATGTCCGGGAGTCTGGAATGTTCGATGCATTCTTCAAACTCGTGAGATGCCCTTAAATGGAATATTTTATTTTGACTCGACGGTGATTCTTTGCCATAAAGGATGGTAATGGAGTTGTCCTTGACTTCATCGGAAAAAATAACTTCTACACGGAGAGGCTGGAACAGCAGAGTAAATCCATATTTTATTTTTTTCGTGATGCGTTCATCGACATTGAGGACGACATCTATTTTCATGCGAAGAAGAGTTTCATGACGTCGACGATCAGCATCGGATGTTTGATCACCGCCTGCTTGAACAGGTTGCCGAGAGTCTGCTGAGCTTCCGGCAGCCTCGTGATTGCATCGGCTATCGAATCGAGGTCGCTGTCTCTGAATTTATAAATTACCTTTTTGATTTTATAATATCTGTCATGGCGGCCGCCGAGTGAATTTTTCCACTCTTTCTCATACTGTTCCATCAAGGACATATCGCCTTTCCTGATAATTTCTGCCGCAATTTTCCCAGCGATCCTTCCGCCGATCATGCCGCTGATTATCCCTCCCCCCGAAACCGGATTGACCTGGTGCGCGGCGTCTCCGACCAGCATCAGCCCGGGCATTGCCATTTTCTCGAGCGACTCCGCACACGGAACGCCCCCGGCAATCTTTGTGAGAATCGAAGCATTCGGAAAGTTTTCCTGCATGAATTCTTCAAGAAATTTCAGAGCGTGTTTTTTCCTGCTTTCGTCTGCCGCCACACCGAGCCCGATGTTTGCCGTCTTGTTTCCTTTTGGAAAAACCCATAAGTAACCGCCAGGCGCGTACCTCTGTCCGAAATAGAAATAGCAAGTGCCCTCTTCAACATCGACGTTCGCTGCCGTGACCTGTGCGGCTGACTCCATGTCGTGCATCGAAACGGTGGTGTCTATCCCTGCCCACCTCCCGATTCTCGACTCTACGCCGTCTGCGCCTATGACAATTTTGCTTTTGATAGTCAACCGTTCACCATGGTATTGCACCGAAACGCCGGTCACCGTACCGTTATTTCTGGTGATCCCATCCACGTACGCCTTTGTAACGACTTCAGCTCCGTCGTCTGCAGCAATGCGCGCCAATTCATAATCGAATATTTTTCTGTTCAAAATATATCCGACGCCATCGATGTTCGGCTTGACGACTTTTCCATTAGGGGCGACGAGTTTGAAGTCTTTGATTTCTGCCGCGATGAATTTCTTGTCGGGCTGAAGAAATTGGATAAGGCCTTCGTGGTCAACCGCCTCGCCGCACCGAACGGGCACACCGACCTCACGGTCCTTTTCAAGCATGAGAACTTTTGCGCCGCCTTGTGTTGCATATCTCGCAGCCGTCGAGCCGGCCGGACCCGCACCTACAACGATTACATCATAAGAATCTTTCATGCGACAAGCCCGGCCTGTGGCAATTTCCCGGGGTGCCGCTTCACCTTATCGCGGTTGAACTCAAACACTTCAAAAGGACACGCCCACTCGCACTTTCGGCAGTCGGTGCAGATTTCGTGAACGATCGATATACGGCTCTCGCTGAGGTCGATGCAGTTTTCCGGACAAACGCCTACACAGCAGCCGCATAAGTCGCACTTATCTTCGTGTATCTCTATCATTTCCAAGCTCTTATTTGTTTGGTCTTAGCCGTTGGATGACAGCTAACGGCTAAAAGCTACTTCTTCAGACTTTCAAAATACTGTTCTAAAAGATTTTTATCGCTGTAAGTTTCGGAAAGAAATTGTTTCCTGTTCACGAGTTCCTGATATCTCGAGTCAAACTCTTCCGTAGACAGTCCTCTCTTTTCAGCACCGGTAATCTTAGAATTTAACAATTTAAGTTGCTGCTCGATTTGTTCAAGTTCGAAAGAGATAAGAAGCTGCGAGATCCACTTAAGATAATCGGGCGTCTCACTGCTCGGCCTGATTTCTTCCCACCAAACTTTGCTTCTCTGCGTTGTAGAGAAAGCCAGCTGGGCAAAGGACTTGCGCATGTCCTCGTCTGCCAATTCATCGATCACAGATCCCATCTCTTTCCCGGAAAATCTTGCGTCGATGATCTTCTGGATAATCTCTTTGCTGATTGGATTCTGAATGTCAAGTCTATCGATCTGATTTGCGATGACCTCCCACAACGATTCATCGACGCTTGCCAGGAGACTGATCAAGTCCCTTTCGGCAGTCGATAGCCGATCGCTGACATTCGACCGTCGAGAAGAAATATCGGGTTCATGGTCGCGCATGAAGGGCTGAGATTGGATCGCCTTCTTCTTTTTCAACTCCTGATAAATCGCGTCTTCTCGTAACTCGAATTTCGCGGCGAGGTCTTTCACGTATAAGTTTACTTTGATTGCATCTTTTATTTTTGTTAAGGATTCTACGATGGAATGAACGATGGTGATCTGGCTTCTCGAAGATCCTGATGCCGCGGGTCCCTTCGGTCCTTTCGGCAGACGCTCGCGTCGCTGAAGTAGCGTCGCTTTGAATTCCACGACGTTCATTGCATTTTGAATTAGTCGCATGAATTCTTCGCTGCCTTGAGAGAGGACAAACGTGTCAGGATCTTCGCCTGCCGGAAGCTCTACAATGAAAACGTCCATTCCCTGTTCGAGAAGGATGTCGGCTCCGCGCATTGAAGCGTCCTGTCCCGCAGTATCGGCATCATAAACCAGGTAAACATTTTTGGTGTAACGCGAGATATATTGTATCTGTTCGACAGTCAAGGCCGTTCCGCTCGAGGCAACGACGTTTTTTATTCCGGCCTGGTGAAGGGCAATGAGATCGGCGTATCCTTCCACGAGTATCGCTGCGTCTTTTTCGATTATCGAGTCTTTCGCCTGATAAACCCCGAAGAGGGTCCTTCCTTTGATGTAAGCGCTGGACTCAGGCGAGTTTATGTATTTTGCCTTCTCCTCGCCTTTCAAAGTCCGGCCGCCGAAAGCGATTATTCTTCCGCTCGGCGATTGAACAGGGAACATGACGCGGGCCCGAAATCTATCGTAATATCCGGAGCCGTCCTGCCGCCTGAGAATCAACCCGGACTTCTCGACCACCTTCTCGTCCATTCCTTTTTTTTTCAGATAGTTAAGGAGTCCATCCCATCTGTCAGGTGCAAAGCCAAGCATGAATTTTTCAATTGTGTCGTCGGTAAATTTTCTTTTTTTATTCAAATATAAGAGCGCATCTACGCCTTCGTCCGAGCGAAGCATATCTCTGTAGTACCTGCAGGCTTTTTCATTGATATCGAGGACCTCGTCGACCTCGTTTTGCTTTTCGCTGTTGTAAGAAGGAAGGGTGATGTTCGCCCGCGCGGCGAGCTGTCGCAACGCTTCGCCGAAAGAAATCTTTTCGTACTGCGTCACGAACGTGAAGACGTTCCCTCCGACTCCACAGCCGAAACAATGGTACAATCCCTTTTCCCTGTTCACGGTGAATGAGGGAGTCTTTTCATTATGGAACGGACAGAGCCCGAGATAATTTTTCCCGCGCTTCTGTAGTCGTACGTACTGCGAGATGACATCAACGATGTCAGTAGCCTGGCGCACTTCCTCGACGACACTTTCCGAATTGAGTCTTGCCATCTCTTCTCTTGTGAATGAAAAACGAAAAGCAAAAGGTTGAAAGCCTCTCACTCCTTACCGATAATGGAACTTAATTAAGCGCATACTTAGATTCAATTCTTAAGAGAGGAACAAGAGGCTTCACGAAGACATGTCATTTGCAATAAGTGAGCAACTGGAAATTTTTCATTATTCACTTTGCACTTCTCACTTTTCTTGAATAACTTTTTACAGCATGATTGAAAGATCGGTTCTTATTGTCTCGCGGACGCCGCTGCCGAAGGAAGTCCGCACAAATCTTGTACCACCATTGACGTATGAGGAAGCAGCAGAACTTCATGTGTCACTGCTTTACGATTTGGTGGAACGTGCAATTTCGCAGTTCCATGTTCACCCATATATTTATTTTGATCCGGCAGACGCGCGGGCTGACTTTGAACATATCTTCAGACATGCCGGATTTGAGTACAAGCTGAAGCCGGCTATCGGTAACAAGCTTTCCGACAAAATCGGCAACGCAGTAGACAACATTTTTTCCGACGGCGTCAAGAAACTGATTTACATCGATCTGGATGCTGCCCTGATTCCGAACCAGGCTATCAAACATGTTTTTGAATTACTGAGCTTAGACGACGACGTTGTTGTGCTGGCGCCCGATACGGTCGATCAGCTCTATATGATCGGTTTGAAAAAGCCTCATGTCCAAATTTTCGACGCGCTGAATGCCAAAGACCCGTTCGAAGTCGCAATGAAAATTTCCGCTCCGCTATCATCGATGATGTTTACCCTGAATAGGTTCCAATGTATCCGCGACCTTGCCGGCTTGAGAAAGATCTATAAATCCTTTGTGAGCAACGGCCAGGTGGTTGAGAATGCCCGCCGTACTGCGAACTTTTTGCAGGGACTGAAGGAAAAATTCGGCGAAATCTAATGTCCGAAGGATCCTCCGCAAGGGTAGGCATTCTCGGCGGCACTTTTAACCCACCACATATTGCCCATCTTATCGCAGCCGAAAGTGCGACCGAGCAACTGAGGTTGGACAAAATGCTTTTTGTCCCGGCGGCGATTCCACCGCACAAGTTGAATGAAAAAATAATCCCTGCCAATGTACGCTTGCAAATGGTGAAGCTCGCGATAAAAGGTAACCCCAAGTTTGAAGTTTGCGATATTGAGCTCAAGAGGAGCGGAGCATCGTATTCAATCGATACCATAATTGAATTGAAAGGAAAATTTCCGGACGATAAGTTCTTTCTCGTAATAGGAATAGATCTCCTTATCGATTTTTATTCCTGGAAGGATCCCGAGAAGATTTTGGATAAATGCGATGTCGTTGCGATGAATAGACCTGGTTTTGCGCTTGAGTCTGTCGACCAGGGATTGCTTCGACGCGTCGAGGTATTGAGTGTTCCTGGTCTGGACGTCTCTTCTTCAGACATCCGCAGACGTGTGCACTCGGGCCGGTCGATAAGATTCCTGGTTCCGCAAGCCGTGGAAGAATATATCTACGCTAACTCCATATATCGGTGAACGATATATCTGCCGAGAAATCAAAACCAAAAATCGAAATGAAGCCTTGATCCGGCCAACTCCGAATCTTCTGGCCTCGAGGCCCGGCTCCAGCACTCTTACTGCCTTGCATTGTAAATCCATGACCGGAATTTTATATTAATCAGTGTCATTTAGCATAACTTTCAAATGGAGTATTCGATGAAAAACTACAGAATATTGGCAGTCATGGCTGCCGTTATCGCTGTCTCATTTGCGTTCATTGGCTTTCAATGTTCGTCCGCGGAATTGACAAGCGCAAAGCTATACATTCAAAACAGTCAGTGGGACAAAGCGGAAGACCAACTTCAAAAGGATTTGAGCACCAATCCGCAAGACGAAGAGGCGTGGTACTGGTTAGGCTACGTGCGCGGAGAGAGGCAGAAGTATACCGGGATGATGGAAGCGTTTCAGCATGCATTAAAGATTTCGGACGAGAACAAGCAGAATATTACTGACGTTAGGACACATTATTGGGTGCAATTGTACAACCAAGGGACAAAGTATCTGCAAACCGGCAGAGATACCAGCACCAACTACGGCAAGGCAATTTCAGCGTTTGAGAATGCAATCGTAGTAGAACCTGATAGCATGTTGTCGTATAAAGGGCTTGCTTATTCCTATCTGAACATGGCGCTGAACGACAGTGCTGTGGAGCCATTGATGGTCTTATGGAACAAAGATAAAGACCAGGACGCGGCGAAATTTTTGAGCGAAGTTTATTACGAAAAAGGGCAGAAGCTGAAACAGGATTTTGAGGATAGTAGCCAGGATAAGTTGAATACACTGAAAAATCTGAACTCTATAGTAGAAGGAGTAAGTGAAGAGGAGGTTGCAGCCACAATAGGTCAGCCGGATCAGAAAATTTCAGCTTCTGCTCAAAAGGGAAAGAAAAAATCTCCAGGAACTTCCACCCAGGAAGAGAAATGGATATACAAAACGTACGGACTGACGCTGACTTTCGATCAGGACATGTTGAAGACGAAGAAGGTTGACTTTGCTTACAACCCAGGCATCGATTCTACAAAATATCTTCAAGCGATTGATCAATTCAAAAAGGCGCTGGATGTGCTCGTGCCTGCCACGAACATCTACCCGGACGATCAGGATCTGATGACAGTGCTCACGAACTGCTACATTGCGGCGGACATGACAGAGCAGGCAACGGAGACATTCAAGACTGGCGCCATGAAAAATCCCGGTAGCTCCGATTTCCAATACAACTACGGAGTTATCCTGTTGAGAGGTAATGAATTTGAAAAAGCCGTTGCCCAATTCAAAAAGGCGATCGATGCCGGCAATGCGACGCTGGAACAACTGAAAGACAAACTTGCCCATCCTGATTCATCGGCAAATGCGCCGAAACTGAATCAAAATGTGGAAAGGACGCAGTCCACTATCTGGAACGCGACCTACAATCTCGGCGCAAGCTACGTCAATTGGGGAGTTCACATCCAAAACAGCACTGCGAAGAACGGCGACCCCGATTCGCTACGCAAGGCAGTCAGCGCAAAATTTGAGCAGTCGATTCCGTATTTAGAGAAGTACTCCACTTATAAAAGCGATGACCCCAATCTCTGGGAATTGCTTGCAAAAGTTTATGCTTTCATGAATAATACTCAGAAGGCACAGGAGGCGATTCGAAAGGCCGATTCATTAAGGCAAGTTCACTGACCTATCGTCGCCGTTTTTGTTTTAATGCCGCCGTGGTTTCAACCCGTTGTTCAGACGGCGGCATTTTATTTTGACGGTTTTTTCGAAAAGCACAAGTGTGAATTAAGGAGTGGTTAATGCCTGAAGAAAAAAATGTTCCGCAGCAGATCAACATCGAGCTCGGTGAAAAAGAAGCGGAAGGGATTTATTCAAACCTCGCAATCATCTCTCATTCGCCTGCAGAATTTATTATCGATTTCACTCGACTTTTGCCGGGCGTGCCTAAGGCGAAAGTGATGGCAAGAATTATCATGACCCCACAACATGCAAAGATGCTTCTGGGGGCCCTCCGGGAGAATGTGGAGAAATACGAACGCAGTTTCGGCGAGATAAAAGTATTTGCTGGACCTGTGCCCAATGCACCGTTCGGATTTCAGCCGCCGGGAGCTTGAAGAAAAACATCAGAAATTATGAGATTGAGAAGGAAAGAGAGCGGTTTTTACCCGAACTTCAAACCCTCTTATGCTTGGGAATCATATTGATAATGCTCACTTGTTGATTGTCGTTGTGACCTGAAACATACTGTCGGAATGTTTTGTTAGTTATCCTGATGCGTGTGCTGGCGAAAATGTGTGTTTCAGCGGGAGCTAATGAGGAGAGAGGCTAAAATACTTTTACTAAAAATAAGGAGAAGTTTATGAAGAAGGGAATTGTATTACTTTGTTTCGTTGGTTCTCTTCTCGCATTTTGGGGATGCTCGAAGTACAGGGTCGGGAAGTTTGTGATGCCAACCTGGGATACGCAGTTTTCGGCACCGATATTTAACCGGACATACACCCTCGGTGAAATTTTGTATAAAGATTCGGTCAAGGTTTTCGACGGGGACACGACGCACATCTATACGACCCCGCCAATCGACGCATTTACGATTTCCGGATTCAAACAAATTAGCGGCGTGCAGATAGGCACAGATTTAGGAATTAATGCGGTACCGCCCGTCACTCAAACACAAACCCTTACCAATTTCAAGATCGATGCGAATGATTCCCTCAATTATACTGTCGCGAACCCTGTGCCCTCGGGGACTACGGGTCCTGTTCCCGCGATCCCTCCCACGACGACTTCTCTTTCGCCTGACCATTTCTTTACAAATTATAACTCGGCAACACTGAGCAACGGCTTACTGCATATCTCTATTACAAATGGTTATCCGGCTACGATAAATTTTGACAGCGGCAGTGTAAATCTTCTGGACGCTTCCGGCAATCCGCTCCCAGTTTTCGGGCATCCGTTATCGTTGGCTCCCAACGGTGGAAGATTCGATACCGTCTTGAACATAACGGGTCGAACGCTTTCGAGTCATCCGCAAATATCCTTGACATATAACTCGCCAGGAGGCGGCACCTCAACTTACCAATCGAATAATTTGTTGAACATATTTGTCGGGTTCCTCGATCTGCGAGTGTCTTCGGCGAATGCCATCATTCCACCTCAAAATCCGATTATCATAAACCAGGCCATCGTTCTCGTCGATCTAAATAAATTTATCAAGGCCGATATCCAATCCGGTTCATTCACACTGAGCATGAGGAACGATCTGCCTCTCACATTGCCGGTTCAAATAGTTTTTCGCAGCTTGACGAGACAGAACAACCCCAATGATACACTGAGAGTCAATTATACTCTGCAGGCTTCAAGCAGCATGGACAACATAACGATTCCGCTGAATGGCTACGAGCTCAACACGGCAGATTCGCGCGGCAACCCCAGCGATTCAATCCACTATACCGCCACGTTTCAAATTCCGGGTTCGAACGGGAATTTTGTAAACATCAGCACCTCGCAAACTGTAAGGGCAACGTTCAGCATGTCTGATCTTGTCCTGAATTCTTTTACCGGTGAGGCACACCTAAAGGGTCCACTCACGCTCGCTAATGACACGCAAAAAATCAACCTTGGCGATCTTAAATCGAAGTTTCATGGAGGTATAACATTTCTGGGAGATTCGACTAAACTTAACTTGCAGATGACCAGCGTCGGCTTCCCGTATCTCGCGCACATAAGCATGAAACCCGGAAGCGCCGAATATCCTTCTCTGCTCTCAGATTCGATTGTAGTCGACACTGTTATTTATCCGGGTAAGGTAAACACGATAGCGGTGGGAAGAGAATTTGCGAATGCGCTCAATTCGTTTGCGGTCCGGACCAATACGCTCCCGGATGAATTTTTCATCAACGGCTACGTCATAGTGAATCCGGGCCCGACTGTCCCGTATCTCTCATCTTATTCGATAGGTACAATAAAGAGCACTGACTCAGTCAGCGGCACAAATCTCATTTTGATGCCGTTTTATTTAGGGATATTAAACTCTTCTTACGTAGACACCACTACCAAACCTGTCTTCGATTCTTCAACGAGTGCCAAGATGAGCAACGTGGACACCGCGGCAATTGTTTTCGAAATCAAGAACGGGGTGCCGCTGCAATTGTCGTTGAGGACGCAGTTCATAGATACGTTGACAGATTCAGTCACCCAGTTTGACAGCATAGTTGTTCAGGCTCCGCCCGCGGCGGATTTCAATCAGGATGGTACGGTCATAGCTCCCCAATTCAGTAAGAGCACGATCAGCCTAATGTCGAACCAGGCGAAGCTGTTCGGGCGGTCATACATGAGATTCGATTATAATTTTTCAACTCCGCTCGGCTCCACGCCTGTTCCATTCACGAAGAACAATACTATCTCCTTGAAAGTGTATGGGAATTTCCACTTCAGGGTAGATAAGAATACGTTTAAGTGAGGAGGGAAAACAACATGAAAAAGAATACGATGTTTTTCGCTCTTCACGCCCCGACCGTGTTGAAAGCAAACCTTTCGCTTTTCATTCTTGTATTCACATTCCTCGATGTGAACGCTCAGCAGATTCCCAGCGCAAGACTGACCGCACTTGGAGGATTATCCACTGCCGTTTCGACCGACATCGATGCGATCGGAACAAATCCTGCTAACTTGATGGAAGTCTCGAGGGGAAAGGTTGTCTTTGAGCTTATTCCGTTTTCTATCAAAAGCGGTTCTGATTTCTTGAACTTAGATCTTTATAACAATTACTTCACCGGTACGGGCCAGGTTGACAGTACCGGCAAAACGATAGGAAAGTATCTCTCTGAATCCGACAAGCAGAATATACTCGATGCGTTTCCTAGCGGAGTCGGGAATGTTCGCACAGACGAAAACATTCGTTGGCTCGGCGTTTCTATAAGGAATCTGGTCTTTGCACTAGGATTTTCTGTTGATGAGAAAGTCGGTGCGCAGGCGGCGATTCCGAATACCTTTGCTTCATTTGCCTTGAATTTGCCAACTTGGGGATCGAACTACTCATGGAACGATCTGGCTTTGAAGTCTTTTTGGTACAGGACTTACAACGTCGACTACGCGATGAAACTTCCTGATGTCATTCCAATTCCTAAACAGATAGCGAAGGATTTCAACGTTGGGATCGGGCTAAAATATGTGACGGGGTTCAGTTATACTTCAATGCAAAGTACTAATACGTCGCTCTATGCCGATTCTGCGAATGATTCTTACTCTTACATAGTCAACATGGGGTTCGATGCTAAGAGAGCAGGTTTGATGAGCAGCGTATTATCAAAAGCGTTTAAGAGCAATGTCCCTGACACGGTGGTACACTTCAATCCGTTCGCGCCCCAGGGGACAGGATTTGGAGTTGACATTGGCGTTAACGGCATAGTGATGAATTTCATAAAGGTCGGGATAAGTTTCACCGATATCGGTGCTATCTCTTGGTCGAAGAAGGTTGTTCTAACCCATGGCGACACAACGATTACTTTTTCAGGATTCACTCCGGCCTACAGCGATTCTGCAGGTTCTACGAGTAATCTTGACAGCATAAACAATGTGTTCAAAAATTATTTCAAGAATAGAGACATAGCCGGTTCAAGTTTCTCCACGTGGCTTCCTACAAAATTGAACATAGGCGCTTCGGCGCAATTGGATGATTTATTCCCAAAAATTCCCGGTCAGCTTTTGGTTGCGATTGATTATCATCAAGGCTTCAACAATCAATTTAATAATTCGACTACTCCTGAGTTCGTGCTCGGCGCTGAGTGGAGGCCGATCTATCCATTTCCTATTCGGACTGGACTTGGTCTCGGAGGTGCTTACGGGTTCAGATGGTCAGCCGGATTTGGATTCAACCTTTGGGCATGGGACTTCGACATCGGAATCGGTACTCTCAATGCGATTGTAGCTCCTAATGCAGCAAAGAATGTTTCGGTCACGTTAAGCATTTTGAAATTTAGAATTTGAATCTGAATTAGCTCATAGTTTATAGTTATGTGCGGTTAACTTAGTGCTGTCAACTATGAGCTAGTTCCTGTCCCACCATATCCCTCGCACGGGATCTTCGACTTGATTACACATTCTCCACGGTGTATTATTCTACCGAGAGCGCCTATTAAATAATGATTATTGCTGCGGACATACTGGACTTCTTGTTTGTCTTCCTTCCGGTTGCACTTCTGACTCATCTCTCCTTCAGGATTGGACTTGCACAGGGGAGATCCAGAGGGGGTACATCTCTGTTTGTAGGCAGTTCCATCGTGCTGTTTTCATCATTGTTTAAGGTTTACTTCGACGTCGTGTTTGGAAGTGCAGATGCACTCTGGATATTCATGCTGACGTTTGCAACCTCGACAGGATTAATATTTGCATTCATCGGCACGAGCCGCGTTTACTTCTTTCTTCTGTCAACTAGATCGCGGGAAAAGAGATCGGTGACAAGGGAAATAAAGATCGCGCATATCGGGTCGATAATCTATGTCATAGCTTTTGTTCTGCATCTCATGCTCCTCGGCGGTTCGCCCTATATACGCTTCGGTGCCATATGCTATGTAGTAAACCAGGTCATGCTCTTTGGAATGGTCTTTCTTGTCGCGGAATTTTTCAACGTTGCAGAGAAGCCATCATCATCTGTGCAAGCCAAGCTAACCAGAGTTCTTTCAGCTTACTATCTACTGGAGCCTTTGATCTGGCTGACAGTGGTTTATTATACCAAGAATTTTTACCTGCCAGAGATCCCGAGGATCTTTATCAACATTATAGGTGCAGCAATTTCTTCCGTCATTGCGCTAATTATTTTGCGATTTGTACGGCAGTATCTTCCGATGACGCTGAAACGAATAAAAACGACCTATTTAGATATGCTCAGGGTCAGTGTGTTGCGCGACTTGTACATCATAGGAAGCGGCTTGACGATTTTTATATTCGTGATACTGTTGGTAGCAGAATCATTCTATGAGAATCTCAGAATTACTGCGCTTAAAAGTTACGCCGAGTCGAGATTTTCTTTGACGAAACTGACTACCGAAAGGATGAGATCCGCTTTGCAGGAGATTGCCTCGGATCTGCAGCGGACGTTAGAATCAAACGGCAATAGATTGTTTTTAACCGGCATCCAGCGTGACAACGACTATATCGATGTTGTCGGCAGCGCAAACAAAAAGGGAGAAATCACTTTTATTCGGAAGGTCAAATCTCGCGCGTATGATTCACAAGCAGTTGCGCTGTTAAAAGAAACTCTCGTTAGTATTCATGATAGTGCAGCGGCTTTTTCTGCCGTCAGGCAATATGAAGGAGGCCCTGAATTATTCGCCCTTGTGAAGGGAGACGACGGTCCGACTTCCGCCCTATGCAGTTTTGCAGTTATCAATATTCCTAAGATCCTTTTGGAAAATGCGATCGACACTAATGATTTCGGCGATCGCTATCGGCTTTTGTCAAGGGATTTCAGAATCGCATATTCGCCGTTTCAGGAGGAGGCCGGCTTAGATTTTCAGAAAGTAATCCTCGGGAAAAAGAATTTGAACGCAGACGATCTTTCAGAAAAACTTAAAGCTTTGTCTAACTCGAATTTTAGTGGCTATGAAATTCTGAGGGGAAAAAACAACGCGGGCGTCGGTGAATATTATTTGCTTATAACTTCTCCTCTGAAGTTCGAGAACAATGAATGGATACTTGCCTGGATGGAGCGCGAAGGACGAGTGTCCCGGCTCTCCCAACCGACAAATTCTCTCTTGATTCTCGCGGGCTTGCTGGTAATTGGCCTTTTCGGGGGCGGGGTAGTGTTGATCTCTGTGTCATTCCGCTGGTCGCTGAGGCTCGAAAAGGAGGTACAAAACAAGATACAGGAGCTGCGCAGCTCCGAAGATAGGTACAGGCGTATAGTAGAAAATCCGTACATCGGCAGCTTCATTATGGTCGACGGTCGTCTCATTTATTCAAACGGCCGGCTTGCAGACATCCTGGAAACCGGAGTAGAGCAGCTCACAGGAAGCGACCTTTCTCCTTTCTTAGAGAGCAGGGATTTTAAGTCTTTGAAAGGTATTTTTGATTCGATCATCTCCGGCGAGAAGTCCGGCGGCAAATGGCAGGTCGAAGGCAAGACGAGTTCGGGCAGGATCATATCGCTGTCCGGATATTCCAGCATAATAAACATCGGGAATAAGCAAGGGGTTCAGTCCCTCGTCGTGGATAATACGATTGAGCTGCATGAAAGAGAGAAACTGGAACAATTTGAAAAATTGGAATCCATGGCAACGTTGGCGGCAGGGATCGCTCACGACTTCAATAATATTCTCCAGGTGGTTCTCGGCTCGTCTCAACTTCTTCAACACAAGCTTGGCGATCCGGATCTGATAAGATACGCGGAGAACATTACCAATGTTGCAGTAAGAGGGAGCGACTTGTCTAAGAGGCTCCTTACATTCAGCCGGCAAAAGGGTTTAGAGGAGCGGAGGATATTCGACGTCAATTCTATTATTACTGAATCTCTGCGCGTGTTCGAGGAAACATTTCCGAGAACGATAAAGATCGAGACTCAACTAAGTTCCGAAGCTGTTTACGTCGATGGGGATCAGAGCCAAATACAACAGGTGATCTTCAATCTTGCCGTGAATGCTAGAGACGCAATGCCTCACGGTGGGACGCTCACGCTCAAGACCGAGATTCGTGAAGTATCTCCTACCGAAGGAGAGATATATCAAGTTGCGTCGGGTAGGTACGTTTTCTTGATGGTGAAGGATAATGGTGAAGGTATTCCGCCCGAGTTGATGTCGAAAGTGTTCGAACCGTTCTTCACGACCAAAGAGCCCGGTAAGGGCACAGGATTAGGATTAAGTGTTGTCTACGGAATTGTCCGTTCTCACAGGGGATTCTTGAAAGTTTACAGCGAATTGAAAAGGGGAACCGTGTTCAATATTTATTTTCCCCTTGCGACGCTAACTGAGAAAAAGATATCTCCGCCGAAGCAGGTAAAGGAATCAACCGTACCTCGCGGAGAAAGAATATTGTTCGTCGATGATGAGGAAGGAATCAGGGAAGCCGCACAATTCTTATTGGAGCAGACAGGTTACAAGGTCGTCACGGCGAAAGACGGCATGGGTGCGATCGAGATATATAAAAAGGAGTGGGCGAGAATAAATCTCGTTGTGCTAGACCTGAATATGCCGGAACTTTCGGGCAGGGAGGTATTCGACAATCTTTTCATCATCAATCCAGAGGTGAGAGTTTTGATTTCCACCGGCTACATAACGCCTGAAGAGAGAGCCGGTCTAAAAGGAGTTGTGGAATTGATCGAGAAGCCTTTTGGCTTCGACCAGCTCATCGAAAAGGTGAGGACTGCGCTGGACCAAACTGAAATCAATCAAGGAGAATTGTAAGAAGCTCCTGATCTCAATCACCGGGCCGCAGGTGTCACGAGCACCATTCGGGACTTATTTCCTTTGTCGATTCTATCCCGTTTCATATATTTTACTATATGAGAGAGAAGGTCGTTTCCGCAATAGAAAGACTGAGTGCGAGAAGGGATGAATCCAAAGCCCTTCACGTTGCCCACGGTGACAGCACCGCAGTTTCCCTGCTTCTTACGGGCGCCGTGGATGAGGCTATTGCGAGCGCGGTAGAAGCAACCGGTAGCGGGGAAAAAATTGCTGCGGTTGCGGTCGGTGGATACGGCAGGGCAGAGTTGTGCCCTCATTCGGACATTGATATTACTTTCATCATTACAGGCGGCATTGATGCCAGCTTCCTTGCTCAAAGGGTGATGCACTTCTTGTGGGACATGGGACTCAATATCGGCCATTCTGTCAGGAACGTCGGGCAGGTTCTGGATACTTATAAGGACGACCATGATAGTTGGGCTGCAACGCTCGAGTATCGGTACGTTGCGGGAAATAAGACGATTTTTCGGAGCTTAGACTCTGCAGTCCGTGATTTCATAACGAACAACAACGATCGCAGCTTTGTAAATTCTACTCTCGATGGCATAGTGGTACGGCACAATAAATACGGCAAGTCAACTTCGCTTCTCGAGCCGAACGTAAAGAAAAGCGCCGGAGGCTTGCGAGATCTTCAAGTTCTTCTGTGGTTGTTCCGGTCGATATACCCCGATTTTCTTCCTGTTGCGGATTTTTCCGCACCGAAGCTGGCTCTGTTGGATTTGCTTGACAAACTTCTGGAAAAAGGATTTATTAACCATCTCCAATATACTCATACTCGTGATGCGTTCGAGTTTGTTCTCAGGACGAGACAGAGCCTGCATTACCAATCGTCCAGCTTGAATGATCTCCTTGACTTTGAAATACAGAAGAAGGTTGCTGTCGACATGGGCTATGCAAGCGATGACCACACAAGAGCTGTTGAGAATTTCATGCGTGATTATTTCCGTCATGCCCGCAAGATATACAGGCTCAACCAGGTCCTATCCGATAAAATAAGGGCCATGCTGAATCCGCAGCGCTCTGAGGCGAAGACTGTAAGTCTTGATCACGATTATTCACTCACCGGTGACAAAATTTCTTTTTGCAGAGGCGTCCACAAAGACGCTATTTGCCTGTTTAAGGCATTTCAGCATAAGGCGGCCACAGGCTTTCACTTCGATGAAAATGTCCACGAAACCTTGGCACAGGAGCTTGACGTTTTTAGCGATCCGGGTTTTAGAACGTCAAAAGAAGCAGCCTCCATCTTCGGGTCCATCTTGATGTCGAACGGGAATGTCGCCTTCACCTTGAAATCCATGAACGAGCTGGGTGTGCTTGGGCGCTACATTCCCGAGTTCGGAAGGCTTATCGGTTTTTTCCAACACAACGTTTACCATTATTACACTGCCGATGAACATACTCTAACGGCCATCGAGAATCTTGAAAGCATCGGCGAGCGCGATCCGATTCTGGGTGAACTTCTTAGAAGCGTGTCGAGACGCGACGCGCTGTATCTCGGTGTGATATTTCATGATATTGCGAAACCGATTTCGATCGGAAGGCATGAAATTGTGGGGGTGGAGGTTACAGAGAAGGCGCTTTCACGCATAGGATTCAACGACATAATTGACGATGTCTCTTTCCTTGTTCTGAATCATCTGAAAATGGAACAGGTCGCGTTCAGAAGAAACATCGGCGATCCGGAAACCGTTTATGCGTTCACAAGAATTTTCTCGAGCGATGAACAATTGAAGATGCTTTACCTCCTTACCTATGCGGACTTGAGTGCGGTCAATCCGGGAGTCTGGACAAAGTGGAAGGCACAATTGCTACACGAGCTTTATAAGAAGTCACTCCGCATAATTGACGAATCGCTGGACGCGGAAGGAATCGTTTCGCTGCAGGAAGAGCAGCGTGGACTGCGTGAGCAGGCTATTATTGATAAAATGCCTTCAGGGAAATATGACGCAGTAAGGAAACATTTTGATTCAATAAAAAATGATCTGTATGCCATTGTGTTTGAAGACAAGGAGATCGTCGATCACATCGAGGCGATAGAGTCGACTCTCGATAATGCAAATATCAGTTTCAGTCAAAACGAGGATTACACTGATGTCACCATCATTGCTCGCGATGCTCCTTTCCTGCTTTCGCGGTTCTGTGCATCCCTCAGTGCAAATGACGCAAACATAGTTGACGCAAATATTTTTACCAGGGATGACGGAGTCATCATAGACCGCTTCAAAGTCTTCGACAACATTACAAGAAAAAATCTAGCCGATTCGCAGATGAAAAAAATAGAATCGGACTTGCGGGCGATTCTTGCCGGACAATCCGATCCTGAACGCCTCTTCGAGAGGCATCGGATGAGATGGCAAAGGCGATTGAAGAATGAAATAAATCCAAATATCAAGGTTGCCGTGCAAAGTTCGGAGACCAACGATTTTACACTCATAGAAGTTTTCGCGCCGGACTCTCTTGGTTTTTTGTATAAGGTCACATCCGCGATCTCCTCCGCCGGCCTGAGCATCCATTTTGCGAAGATAGCTACGAGGGTTGACGGTATAGTAGATACGTTCTATGTTCTGCGTAACGACGGAACAAAACCTTTACAGGTCGAGCTTGATTCTCTCAGGGGAAGCATTTTACGAATCATAAATGAGTCGATACAATCCGAGTTGATCTTTAAGTGAATCCTCCCGAAGATCAAATTTTGCAGCCGGACTCACCAATAGGCGTTTTTGATTCCGGGATCGGCGGACTTACCGTAGTGCGCCAGTTGATCAATCTGTTGCCGCAGGAGAATATAATTTATTTTGGCGACACGGCGCGGGTTCCGTACGGGAATAAATCACAGGATGTAGTCAGGGAGTATGCAGTTCAGGACACGAGATTTTTGCTTTCTAAAAAAGTCAAGATTATTGTCGTTGCGTGCAACACTGCATCAGCCGTCGCCATGGATGTTGTCAGCGCTCGCTCTACTGTCCCTGCTATTGGAGTCATTGAGCCTACGGCGCGAAAGGCCGTTAAGCTTTCCGGTACACGCGGGGTCGGAGTAATCGGAACTTTATCGACAATAAATTCCTGTGCCTACTCGACCGCGTTAATGAGTCTTGGAAAAAATATCAGTGTCATGGCTCAGGCATGTCCTCTCTTTGTTCCGCTGGCGGAAGAGGGACTATTTGATCATCCTGCAACGAACATTATCGCGAGTGATTATCTCTCTCAATTCGTGGGAAAAATTGATGTCATGATTCTTGGCTGCACGCATTATCCTTTGCTTCGCGATGCGATTGCTCGCGTATTGGGAAGCGAAGTCAAACTGGTTGACGCCGGAGAGGCAACCGCAAAAGCGGTCAAGGAGCTTCTTTCCTTGACGAAAATGTTGAACCAGCAGAAATCAAAACCTCGTTACGAGTTCTATGTGAGCGACTTCCCCCAGAAGTTTAACGAGATCGCCGAAAGATTTCTAGGAAGAAAACTTGAGTTTGCCAGGAAAGTACAGGTTTATTCCGACGGTATAATAGCTCCGCAATAAAGTCAAAGAATTAAAAAAGGAATATACGATTTTGGCACGAGACAGCTTGTGGTCTATGGGTCGTTAAGAAAATTCGCCTTTGTTCTGATGGCCCTTTCTGCAGTAGGGTTTGCATCATACTGGGTTGGCCTCCATGGTGCCTACTACGCAGATGACTTCAAGCTTGTCTTCCCGAACCCATCGAGCAAGATATTCTATTTCTTTTCGCATCCCAATCCGAATTCTTCATTTTATCGGCCTCTAGAATGGATGGTCGTATCTATAGTCCAGTGGCTTGCGGGTATGAATACGTTCCCGATTCATTTGATTATCCTCATATGCCATATCGCCCTCTCTTACCTCGTGTTTATAGCTGCATTTAGACTGACGGAGTCTCAGCCAGTTGCGTGGCTTTCTTCGGGGTACATGCTGCTGTCTCAGGCAAACGCCATGGCGGTTTTGGGAAATGACATGCTATCACAGGTTTGCGGCACTCTTTTCGGATTTATTTCTATCTGGTACTTTTACAGAGTTTGCATATTCATCGATGAGCCACATAGACAGGGTCGACTTTATTTATTTAGTCTGTTCTGCTTTACAATTTCATTATGGTTCAAAGAAACAAGTGTGGGTTTTGCCCTTGCGTTAACTCTCATGCCTTTCATGGCGAACGCGAAGAGGTGGAGTCGGAATTTTCTGCGGTCTGTATATCACCTATCACCGTTCTACATAGTTACGGCGGCGTATGTAATGGTTCATTTTTCCGTAGTAACGCGTCAGGCTGCGGATAGATATGAGTTTCACTTTGGATTAAATGTCTTGAAAAATTTATGTTTGTCCATCTTGTCAGCGTTTCTTCCAACCTCATCGGTTGCGACTTTCGTCGCTTACTCACAGCATCATTTCTTTTCCTTGTCTTTAATCGTGATTGCCGCATTGGTTGTTTTCTCGTTGTTTCTTGTTGGACTCATCAGAGCCGGACTAACGACGCCAGTGAAAATCCTAATTGCCGTTTCGTTGGCAAGCCTTTTTCCGATGCTTCTCTTCAAGCACATGGGGGAATTATATGTGTACAATTCCATGCCGGCACTCGCCATTCTGTTTGGGCTTGGCATTGAGAATTTCTATCAGCGCTATTTGAAAAGGCGTTCTGCAAAGATCGGAGGAGCGCTGTTAGTTGGACTGCTGTTCTTGAGCCATGGAGATGCCGACTTTGAAAAGGGCAGGATGGGCGTGATCGATGGGCAAAGGGCGGCTGAACTCATCAATGAAATACAGCCTTTCATCGATAAAGTGTCCTATGATGGTACACTGGTCCTGCTTAATCCGACTGCTCATGGTCCTCGGTATTCAATTTTCTTGATGGATGGATTTAACGTCTTGATTTATGGGACCAATATTCTCAATCAGGTTTCAAATAGATATGACATGCATGTCTGGATTATGGATGAAGGAAGCCGTGAGAGTCAGTCCCTTCCCTCTGATGCGCTTGTTCTAACCCTTACGAAGAATCATGTGCAAATGTTAAATCGTTGAAAACGTAACCCCAAGAAAGCTCTCTATCTTGCTTCGTCACAAAATCAGTTCCATAAATATCGCACCGGGAATCGGATTTTCACGATAAGGACTGATCTCCACAAAACCCAGCAAACGGTAGAGTGAAATAGCTTCTTTCATCTCCGGAACTGTGTCAAGCCGCATTCTTGAGTAACCGATGTCTCGTGCTGCTTTGACAACTTCAATGGTCATTTTCTTTCCGATCCCCTTTCCCCTGAAGTCGGGACGAAGATAAAGCCTTTTCATCTCGCAGACGGAATCGTCGATCTTTCGCAGCGCAACGCAGCCGGCCAGCTTATTTTCTAAGAAGGCCAAGAACAAGCGTCCGGATGGCGGGGCATATTCGCCCGGCAGTCCCCTCAATTCTTTGTCGAATCCCTGGAAGCATAAGCTGAAGTTCAGCGATTTTGCGTATTCTGCAAAAAGTTGTTTAGCGTCCTCGACAAATTGCTTCTCTTCAGGCAGAACCATCTCGAACCTTAAATTCATATCCGATCTTCTCCCCTGTCCCATTAGAAAAAGGCAAGGATGAGGTCGATCATTTCACAATCCGCAAGTTTGCGTACCGCACCATCAGTTGCTTTTTCTGGTTTGCGCTGAAGAGGACCACGACCCGTTCGTTATCTCCCTTTCCGTGCACCTCGATCACCTTACCCTGTCCGAAAAATTGATGTTGAACTATCGAACCTACTCTTATCGGCGGAAACTCCGGCTCTTTCTTCGTTTCTTCTTGCTGGATTGAACTCTCACCTGCATCCTGCACGACGTGATCCAGCGTCGGAAAAATAGGGCTGTCCGATTGTATCCCTTGGGGAAACGAAATTGTAGTTTCCCAAAGATACCGCTGGGCGGAAGGTCTGCCGCTATGCTCTTGATCTAATAATTCCGATTCAATCTCCGATAAGAAGCGGGAAGGTGATTGAAAGGAGATTTTACCGAAACGATAACGCTGCCTTGCGTGCGATAAGTAGACTTTTCTCTTTGCCCTTGTTATTGCAACATAGAACAAGCGCCTTTCCTCTTCAAGCTCGTCCTGATCTTTCGACGAAAGGGGGAATAGTCCTTCCTCAAGACCGCTAACGAACACCACGGGGAACTCCAATCCCTTTGCGGCATGAACCGTCATCAGCGTAACAGAATTCCGCTTTGTATCCCACCGATCAACATCGGCTACCAGCGACACCTCTGCAAGGAAATCCTGTAGTGTCCCTTCGGGGTTCTCGCCGTGGAATTCCTCAATCCCCGCAAGAAATTCCTGTATATTCTCGAGGCGATTTTGAGCTTCGGGTGTGCTTTCATCTTTCAACGTTCTGATAATCCGCGTCTCATCGGTCAGCGAACGAGTCAGTTCGCTGATCGATAGTTCGTCTCTGAGCTTTGAGTATTTTTCGATCAGTTTGCCGAACTGCTTGAGTTGGTTTTTCTGACGCGGCTGGATCTCGACAATCTCGTCAATTCTGATCAGAGTTTCCGTGAGAGTGATCTTGTTCAGCTGCGAGAAACTACGGAGGTAATCGATGGTGACATCACCGATGCCGCGCGCGGGGAAGTTCACCACTCGAAGGAACGACTCATCGTCTGAAGGATTGACGATCAGCTTCAGGTATGCAAGAATGTCCTTGATCTCTTTCCTTCTGTAAAACGCCACGCCCCCGACTATCGTATAAGGGATTCCTCCTCTGTTGAAAGCCTCCTCCATGGCACGCGATTGATAGTTTGTCCGAAAAAGGACGACAAAGTCCTTCAATTGAAGTTTATCTTTTATGCTCTCGTCTCTGATCTTTTGTACGATTTTGTACCCTTCATCGCGGTCACTTTCGCACTCAAGAGCCGTGAGTTGTTCTCCTTCGTGATTTTCCGTCCATAGATTCTTGTCTAACTTCTTTTTGTTGTGGATAATGACCGAGTTGGCTGCTTTCAGTATTTTTCCAGTCGAACGGTAGTTTTGTTCCAGTCTGAACACTTTGCACTTCGGGTAATCGACCTGGAAATCGAGAATATTCTGCACATCTGCACCGCGCCATGAATAGATGCTTTGAGAGTCATCACCGACGACGCAAAGGTTCTTGTGCCTCTCTGCGAGAAGTTTGAGCAGGATGTATTGAGCCCTGTTTGTATCCTGGTACTCGTCGACTAAGATAAAACGGAATTTGTTCTGATATTTGTCAAGAGAGGCGTGATCGTGATTGAATAGGAGAATCGGCTTGATCAAGAGGTCGTCGAAATCCATCGCGTTGTTTTTTTTTAACCTGTCATCATAGATGGAATAGACTTGGGAAACAACCTGTTCCAGTCTGCTCTTGGCCAGTTGGTCGAACTGCGATGGAAGAACGAGATTATTTTTTAGTTTACTGATCTGCCATCTGATTCCCGCCGAAGGAAAAATTTCTTCGGAGTAATTGTTTTCTCGAAGAATCTGCTTGATTGCTTTCAGTGAATCTTCTTCGTCATAAATTGTGAAGTTCTGGGTATAGCCGATCTTCTCGGCTTCCATCCTGAGAATTTTCCCGAATAGGGAATGAAAGGTCCCTATCCAGTTATAATGTTTCTTGCTCTTTTCTTGATCAGCGTCAAGTAATTTCTCGATGCGTGTTTTCATCTCGTTCGCGGCTTTGTTCGTGAAGGTGAGGCAGAGAATGTTATGGAACGGGACCCCGATGGAGACGAGATAAGCTACACGATAGGTGAGGACTTTAGTCTTGCCGCTCCCTGCGCCTGCAATTACCAGTTCAGGGCCCTCAACAGTCTTTACCGCCTCAATCTGTGCAGGATTAAGGTCTGAGAGAAAATTACCTTTCATCTGTATTCGCTGGGTTCGTGCCTTAGGAGGATTTCTCCGCTGCGAGAATTTTCTCAGCCAGCTCTATCTGTTCTTTTACTCGTTTTAAATTTGTGCCGCCGTAAACATCGCGCCGGTTCACGGAACGGACCGGGTCAAATACTTCGAAATATTTTTTGTCGAACAACGGTGAGATCTCTTTTAATTCCTTCAGCGAAAAATCGCGCAGAGATTTGTTTTTATCAATGCCGGATAGAACGAGCCTGCCGACAACTCTGTGGGCATCTCGAAACGGTACGCCGCGTTCGACGAGGTAATCCGCAATATCCGTGGCATAAATTGAATCGTCGACCTTCCGCAATAAATTTTCCGCGCGCACTTTCAGAGTGGAGATGACACCGGTGAAAATCTTTAATGATGAAATGATGGTGTCGGTAGAATCGAAAAGCGGTTCTTTGTCTTCCTGCAAATCCTTAGAATAAGTCAAAGGCAGCCCCTTTTGCATCATCAATATGGAATTTAAATTTGAGATCACTCGTGATGCCTTCCCACGAATCAATTCAAGTGAGTCAGGATTTTTCTTCTGCGGCATCATGCTGCTTCCGGTTGAATAAAGGTCGTCCAACTCAATGAACCCGAATTCTATGGAACTCCACACGATTAAGTCTTCGGCGAATCTGCTAAGATGGACGAGCGTTTGAGAGATTCCGAACAAAAATTCAGCCATGGAATCTCTGTCGCTTACCGCGGCGATGCTGTTCGGAGAGAGATAGTCGAAGCCAAGCTCCTGTTTCAGCACTTCTCTGTCAAGCTTGACAGTTGATCCTGCCACAGCACCGGAACCCAAAGGCAGCACGCATATTCTCTTTTCAGCATCCGTGAATCTGCAGAGGTCGTTTTCTAGCATGAAAAATAATGACATGAAATAATGACCAAGGCTGATGAGCTGTGCCTGCTGCAAATGAGTATATGATGGCACAATTTCAGCAGCGTTGTTCCTTGAGAGAACCAGAAGAGAAGCCTGCAGATCCCTGATCGCCCCTTTGATTTCGCCGACAGCTTTGCGAAGGTAGAGCCGTTCGTCGGTCACCACTTGCTCGTTCCGGCTTCTCCCGGTATGAATTTTTTTCCCGATCTCACCGACTTTCTCGACGAGCCTTCTTTCGATTGCAGTATGGATATCTTCGTCTCCAGGATTGAACTTGAATTTCTGCGAGATGAATTCCTTTTCAAGTTCCCCGAATGCTTTTCTTATTTTTGCTGATTCTGGTTTTGAGAATATTCCGGCTTTTGTAAGTGCAGTGGAGTAAGCCCGGCTCGCCTCGATTTCTTCTTTCCAGAGTCTCTTGTCAAAAGGGAGCGAATCATTGAACTCCTCCATCAATTTGGACGCGCTTTTCTTGAACCTTCCGCCCCAGAGTTTTGCCATGGTTAGTTGTGTTTGAGAGGGGTTAAATATTTTCTGTTTGATCTGATGTCTTTCTGGAATAATTCATAAAGACTTCTCCAAACCCTCCCGGGCTTTCCATCACCGACGGTTCTGCCGTCATATTTTATAACTGGTGCTACAAATAAGGAAGTGCTCAGGAAAAGAATCTCGCTTGCGTTGTAGGCCTCGGTCAGCGGGATGTTCTCTATGCTGACCCGGCTGATAGTTTTTTTCTTTTGAAGATCGGGCGCAAATTCCAGTGCACGTACCAAACTTGTCCCACGCAGAATTTTTTCCTGTGGAGGAACTCTGAGAACACCGTCTTTGCCGATGACAACGACGTTCTTGTTCGAGCCCTCGGTGATGTTGCCGAAGCCGTCGACTGCAATAGCAGAGTCGGCGCCGCTGTTCCTCGCCGCGAGTTCCATCAGAGCGTTCGAAAGATAATCCACGGACTTCACCTGCGGGGAAATCGGTGAGTGCATTCCGGTCGGACTTGTTACGGCAACCATGCCTGTTTTATAATAACGCTCCGGCGGTGCGGACCATTTGTCGAGCAGAATATACAGATTTGGTGAAATTGCTTCATGAGGATAAACGCTCATGCTCCCGTGGCCCCTTGAAAGGAAGAATCTTGCTATGAAATTCTTTTTACCGGAGAGAATCCCGAGTTCTATCGAAAGACCTTTCAACTCCTCCTGTGTAAATGGCGGCTGTATACCTATGGATTTCGCGGAGAAGAAGAATCGTTCGATGTGCTGGTTAAGCAAGTAATAATTTCCGTCGATGCAGAGCGCGTTGTCAAACACACCGTCGCCCCGGTGAACAATGTGGTCGTCGATTGGAACCGACATTAAAAACCGGTCGCGCGTAAATCCGCCTAGAAAAGTCGAATAAAAAACATAGAAATTTTCGGAACCTGAAATTTCCCTTCGCGGATCAGAATATTTAATTTCATTCAAGGGGGACTTCATCTCTGTTCCTTCGTTATCGCGATATGCAGGGGCGGCTTTCCATGAACCTCGGAATTTACTTTCATCGAAAGGCCGAATAAGTCGATGAATCCCTCCGCTTTCTTTTGATCGTAAATGTCATCCTTCGAAAAAGTGGCCAGATCTTCTTGATAGAGCGAATAAGGGCTCCTTCTGCCGGCGACGATGATATTGCCCTTGTAGAGCTTCAATCGGATCGTACCGGACACGAAGCGCTGCGTGGAATCGAGAAAAGCATCTATTGCTTCTCTCAACGGGGTATACCACTGGCCGTTGTAGACCAGCTCGGCGTATCTTTGTGCAATCATATCCTTGTAATGTAAGGTATCTTTATCGAGCACAATATGTTCTAGTTCGCTGTGAGCGGCGTAGAGAATTTGGCCGCCCGGAGTTTCGTAGACTCCGCGTGATTTCATTCCGACTAATCGGTTCTCAACAAGATCAACTCTTCCGATAGCGTTCTTTGCCCCCATCTCGTTAAGTTTCTCGACAAGTTCGAGCCCGTCGTGCTTCCTGCCGTTCATGCCGACAGGGACTCCGCCTTGAAATTCGATTTCTACGTATGTCGGTTTATTAGGTGCTTTCTCCGGCGATTTCGTTCTGATGAACATGTCGGCCTTCGGCTCATTCCAGGGATCTTCAAGGTCGCCCCCTTCATGGCTGAGGTGCCAGAGGTTTCCGTCTCTGCTGTAGATTTTTTTTAGTGTCGCTTTGATCGGGACGTTATGCGATTTTGCATATTCGATTGCGTCTTCTCGTGAACGGATTTTCCATTCTCTCCATGGTGCAATGATCTTCAGGTGGGGGGCGAAAACCTTATAGGTGAGTTCGAATCTTACCTGGTCGTTCCCTTTTCCCGTACACCCGTGCGCTAGCGCATCTGCTCCCTCTTGTTCCGCAATCTTGGCTTGGTATTTAGCGATAAGAGGCCTTGCGATCGACGTCCCGAGCAGATACTTCCTCTCATATATTGCGTTCGCTTTAATAATCTTGAACAAAAAATCTTCGACAAATTCCTTTCTAAGGTCGAGAAGATAAAACTTGTCGGCTCCGGTTTTTTTTGCCTTCTGTTCCAGACCTTCTAGCTCCTCGTCACCCTGCCCTATGTTTGCCGCAAAAGCGATGACCTGGCATTTGTAAGTTTCTTTTAGATATGGAATAATAATGGAGGTATCAAGCCCGCCGGAATAAGCAAGCACTACCTTTTTGACGCTGTGCAATTCAATTCTCCTGTTTTGAAAATGAAATTTACTAAATGACAGATTTAATTAATATTTATATATGAAAAAAAATTAAGATATTTTTTGAAGGTAAAATGCTTGACTAAGAGCCATGATTCCATTAAACTTAAAGCAACAAAAACCTCGAAAACCTGGAAAGGAGGAAAAAATGAGAAAATCGATGCGTGCAGTTCTCGGGCTCATGGTTGCATCATTGATTATTGCAGGGTGCACAAAGTATGCTGACAAAGATCAGGTGCAGCAAATGACCGATATGAAGAACCAGATTTCTTCACTCCAACAGCAAATTCAAACTGCACAACAGCAAAATTCAGATCTCAAGAAGCAAATTTCAGACAAGCAAGACCAGATGAAAAAATTGCAGGACAACGAGCAGTTCTTACAGCAAAAGCTGCAAGCCGCTCACCCTGACACAACACAACATTAAAAGGAGCCATAGATGAAAAACTTTATGTTATTGGCAGTAGTCGCGATGTTATTCGCGATTTCCTCTGTGGCCTCCGCACAGGATACCACACAACAGGAAATGAAGTTTGACGACTGGCAGGCTCAGATGACAAGTCTGACTGCACAGCGTGATTCGTTAAAGATGGTGCTAAGTGGTCTCGATTCTAATAATGCCGCTTTGAAAAGTCAATTGGCAAGTCTTGATCAACAGTACCAATCCGAGATGCAGAAATATTTGGGCATGTTGGGCGTTACGCAGGCAGATATGACTGCATTTGATCAAGCGCTTACTACACTTGCGGGACAGATTGACAGTTACAACAAGATGGCGGATCAAGATCTCTGCGCTCATCAAACCGAAGTTAAAGCCGTTGGAACTCAGCTTGATTCGATGAAGGCGAGCAAGATGGCGCTGGCTGCGGAGTTTTACTCACGGGTTCAAGACCTTGCAAACAGCTATGCCCAGCTGCAGGCAAGAATTGCCAATTGCGCTGAGATGGCGATGAAGACCTACACGGTCGGCACATGGGCACGAAATCGCGATTGCCTGTGGAATATTTCTAAGAAGCCGAAGATCTATGATGATCCTTGGAAATGGCCGAAGATTTACGTAGCCAATCGTGATCAGATAAAAAATCCCGATCTCATTCATCCAAAGGAGATTCTTAAGATTCCGGCAAACGGGCCTCTGAGCAAGGAAGAAAGCGCTGCGGCTAAAGCATACTACGCCAAAAAGGCGAGAATGTCGAGAACTGGCACGGGAGAATAGACTTTCCTTCTGAGAAGGTAATTAGACGGTTAGTTTGAATCTTTATCACTGCGCTTCTGTTAGAAAATTCTTCGAACAGGAGCGCTTTTTATTTTCCCACCAAAAAGATTTCATGATCCGATGGATATTGTAGAGAAACGTATAAAAATGTCGGGCGTCGATGCGCTTTCACTCCTGGGTATCAACGATTCGAACCTGCAAATCATTTCCGACAGGTTCGATGCCAATATCGTGGTACGAGGCGACAGCATATTCATAAAGGGTGAAGAATCGGAAACAGATCGAGTTGAGAAAGTTTTCAAAGAGCTGATGTACGTACTGGACAAAACCGGTTCTTTGAAATCCGACGACGTCGTCACAGTCGTAGAGCTTGTTTCCGGTGAAGGCTCAAAGCAGGAGCCCGGCGATTCACAGGAAGTCGTGGTGCTGTCAGCCAGGAACGATCTCATCAAGCCTAAGACGCCTGGACAAAGGCAGTTTGTCCGGGCCGTAAAAAAGAATGATGTGGTTTTTGCCGTCGGACCTGCCGGAACGGGAAAGACTTACCTTGCGGTCGCCATGGCGATTGCCGGACTGAAAAACAGGGAGGTTCAGAAAATTGTCCTGACTCGTCCGGCGGTCGAAGCCGGCGAGAGCCTCGGCTTTCTCCCCGGTGATCTGAAGGAGAAAGTCATACCATATTTGCGTCCGCTGTACGACGCGCTCGATGATATGCTTCCGCAGGACAAATTGAAATTGTATGTCGAGAAAAATGTTGTTGAGATTGCGCCGCTTGCCTACATGAGAGGGCGGACTCTAAACAATTCTTTCGTGATCCTGGACGAAGCACAGAACGCCTCCAGCATGCAAATGAAAATGTTCCTGACGCGGCTCGGGGTCAGCTCGAAAGCGGTCGTCACCGGCGATATCACACAAATCGATCTTCCTCAGAAGAGCATGAGCGGACTCGTGGAAATCCAGAAGGTGCTCAAAGGAGTTAATGGGGTCAGCTTCGTTTATCTCGAAAAGGCCGACGTTGTCAGGCATAAACTTGTCAAAGACATCATCGACGCTTACGAGAAGTACAATAGTTGGGACGGCAAGGACTGAAGCCGATTAAAAGCTTATAATTTGAAATTTATCCAGCGGACATCTTCCGGGGAAATCTTTTGAGACTCGTATTTAGCAATGAGTTGTTTTATATTGTTTTTTGATTTTCATTTCGGAACACAATCATAGCAGTAAGTTTTAGAAAACTGAAGTAATGACCAGGAAATTTATTTTTGCCGCGATTTTTTTTATCTATGCCACTGCGCTTGCAGGTAATCGAGTATTAATTGTCTATGAGGGGAAAGACAGCACCGGCAACCCTGCAAAAGGAGACGGACTTCAGTTGTACCAGCTTCTCGGACATTTCGATCTTGAGAAAACTGTGGTAGCCGCTGATGATTACAAAGCGGGTGAAGCAAATAAATATGACTATCTCTTCTTCACCGGATTTTCTCCGAACTGTATTCCTCCCGATAAGTTTCTTGACGATGCTTACAATTTCAAGGGGACGCTGATTTGGCTCGGCAATGGAATCATTGCGATGAATGCCCGTCACGACCTGCAGGAGAAATATGGATTCTTCCCCGAACAGCTCGATTCTACAACAGGTTATTATGCCGTGATAACGGCCGACAGGAATTTTAAGTTCACAAAAGGCGATCACTATCTCACAATAATTTCCGTGACGCAGCGCAGCAAAGTCGAGATATTGGCAAATGCGGTATCCCCGGGACACGTTACCTCGCCATACGCCATTCACTCCGGCAATCTGTATCTCTTCGGTGATTCTCCTTTCGCTTTCATGGGTCCGACGGACCGATATCTGTTCTTTGCCGAGAAGCTTCATGATATTCTGCAGCAAGAGCACAACGAATTTCATCCTGCGCTCATCAGGATAGAGGATGTCCATCCTATGGAGGATCCTGACAACATTAGAAAAATCTCCGATTTACTTTACAGTGAGGGGGTACCGTTCCTAATTGCCGTGGTGCCTTTTTACATAGACCCGTCCGACAACGAACGGGTCGCGCTTTCCGATAAGCCGGACATGGTCGACGCGCTGAGGTATGCCGAAGCGCACGGAGCGACGATAGTCATGCACGGCGACACTCACCAGTACCATGGTGTCACCGCGAGCGATTTCGAGTTTTGGGACGAAGCAGGCAATAGGCCGATAAGGGATGACAATGCGGGATATGTTCAGCAGAAACTGGAAACCGGGATTGAAGAGTTAATGCGGAACGGGGTCTACCCGCTTGCATGGGAAACGCCGCATTATGGCGCATCCGAAGTCGACTACGCGGCGATAGCGAAAGTCTTTTCCACGACAGTCGAACAGCGGATTGTGATGAACGATCTGGATTACAGCCAATTCTTTCCATATGAGATCTACCAGGATATGTACGGTGAAAAGATTATTCCGGAAAATCTTGGCTATGTTCCGCTTGGGACGGACAAAGAAGAACGGCAGGGAGTGCAGGATATTTTAACGGCCGCCAAGGCGAATTTGTATGTGAGAGACGGTTACGCCACGGCATTTATCCATCCATTCATGCCGATTAACCTGCTGAAAGAAATCGTCGATGGAGTTCGTGATCTCGGCTACACATACATCGATCTCAGGGACAGCAATAACGTCGTGAGGCTTCCGGATAGGTCTATAGTCTCCGGCAACGCGTCCATCTCATGCTCGATCGAAGATGAATATTTCAAGGAAACATACATTAATGAAAAGGGCGAGCATGTCAGGCTGGATATAACGTCGAACCGAGTGACCGGCGACGTGAAAAGAAATATTAATCTAATGCCAGGCTGGATTTATGCCGCCGAGCCCATTGAGTACCGTGAAAAAGAATTGAGCCTCTTCGATAGAATAGGGATCATGGTACACGATTTTTGGAAGAGTCTATTCCCCGAGAAGAAAGTAATAACCCCGGCGGTGGCAGCGATTATATGGGATTCGACTGCGGCGGGCGGCGCCTTGCGTGACGAAGAAAGCTTTGTGACGGTGCTGAACAGCGTCGGAGTTACGATCGATACTCTTTCGGTCAGTGATCTTTCAGCCGCGATGGATTACAATCTTTTGATTGTGCCGTATTCATCGGCGGAGCGGCTGTCTGATCCCTTGTACGATGCTATTGAAAAATTTGTGTCGAACGGAGGAAGGCTAATCACAGACTCGAAGAATCCGCTCGCGGAGGACATCGGCGTTAACTTCAGCAAGAGCATAACCAGAGTGGAAAAAGTACGAGATGCGCTCTTTCCGGAAGAGCTGTTAAGCTGGGGAACGTCCGAGACGGCGCACCGAATTGATGTGCAGGAAAGCGACGAAATCGTCTGCCGGAATGCCATTAATGACGCGCCAATTGCAATAGCAAGGAAATATGGCAAGGGGGAATTCATTTCTCTTAGCGCTCGTTTTGATCCCATCACAGACGCAGGATATTCAAGGTTCCCTTATTTGGTTGATTGGATCAAGAGCTATTTCGATTTGTATCCCGTACTGCAGCGAGACCACATTGAAATGTACTTTGATCCAGGCCTGCGCCGCACGACAAGTGTTGAGACACTCGTGAAACAATGGGCGAGCAAAGGAGTCCGCGTAATCGATGTAGCAGGCTGGCATGAATATCCGAAATTCATGTACGACTACGACAGGCTGATCCGGCTCTGCCATGCCTACGGTATTGCGGTTTATGTTTGGATAGAGCCCCCTCAAATCAGTCAGAGATTTTACAATGAGCACCCACAGTGGCACGAGAAAAATTACAGAGGCGAAGACGTCAGACCGGATTGGCGGTATCCGCTTGCTATGACCGACACCGCCTGTCTTCGTGCGGCTTCAGATTGGGTATATAGTTTTTTGATTTCGCATGACTGGGATGGAGTTAACATCGCCGAGATATACTTTGGCGGTGAAGGAGCGCCGGGAAATCTGCAATTGCTCACTCCATTCGGCGTAAGTGCGCGTGAATTGTTCAAGAAAAAATACGGCTTCGATCCGGTGCAGTTGTTCCAGCAAGCTTCTCCGCATTACTACAAAACTGCTCCCCAGGATTGGACAAGCTTCGTCGATTTCCGTGCTTCACTCGTGACCGAGCTGACTTCTCACTTCCTTTCACTTGCGACTGGTGCTTTTCAAAATAAACCCGGTGCACAGATTATTCTGACGATCCTGGATCAAAAGACTTTCCCTGATCTAAGGGCATCCATCGGAGTTGATGCGGACCAGATAGTGCAGCTGAGACAGAAATATGATTTCGCCCTGCAGGTCGAAGATCCGCAGTCAAATTGGAACACCGATCCACGAAGGTATGTAGGAATCGGCAACACCTACAGGCGACTATTGGGACCTGATTCGTCTGACTTGATGATCGACTTGAACGTTTATTCGATGCGTGATTCGAGCTATACCGGCGTTTTCCCGAGCAAGACACCAACTGGAACCGAATCTTACTTGCTTGTTAATTCTGCTGCTAAAGTTGCTCCGCGAGTGACGATTTATGACGAGGCGACCGTGCTTCCGCAGGACCTCGCCGATTTTCCTTATGCTATTTCTCCACAAGCGAATATGCAAATCACAGACGGCGGTTACGAAATCGACGCGCCATATTCCACTTCTATCAGACTCAGTGCCGGAACAAAATATATCATCGTGGATGGGGAGACGGTCTTTCCATACCAGCCCGGATATTTTGCGATACCTGCGGGAAAACATCTCATCAAGATTCATGAGGCTCAAGTCAATCCTTTTCAGGATGAGACCATGGATTCTCATATCGAGGCCGCTTCGTGCAATATCTTGAGCGAACGAACCCTGCAGCGTGGAGTGGAATTCACCTATGAGTCTCCGGCTCGCTGCGCAGTGTCTTTTGGGAAAATGCCTTTTGCGGTATTTGTTGACGACCATGAGACTCCATTCTCGGTCGCAAGAGAGGAGCAACATTACGGAATAATTTTGCCGGCCGGCCAGCATAAAGTTCTGGTAATACTGGAAAATGCAGTTTCGTACGGTATAGACATCACAAGTCTCTGGTCGTCAGCGCTGATAACAATCTTTGGTTCGTTTGCCGGAGGAATACTCGTGGTCTTGTATTTCATTTACAAAGTAAGGAGAAGGAGAGCCTTCGCGCGTGTATGACTTTGTTACCACTCTGTTAGGCGGATTTTTCGTCCTATCGGTAATTCTGATCTGGTTCATGATAGCATACCAGCTTGTACTTACGATTGCCGGATTTTTTCATAATTGGAGCTCGGCAAAGGAGAAGAAGGCGATCGACGGAATGACCCATCTGCAATTTCCAAAGGTATGCATTTTGATTCCGGCGCATAACGAAGAGAGAGTCATTGCGAAAACAGTCGAAGCGATGATGAAGTTTGATTACCCGTACGAGAAATTAGAAATTCTTGTCGTCAATGACGGCTCTTCGGATAGGACCGGAGAAATTGTTGAAGATCTCGGCAAGCTGGATAGGCGCATCCGGTGCTACAGTGTTCCAAAAGGCGAGGGTGGGCGAGGGAAGTCCTGTGCATTGAATCTCGGCTTGAAGCAGACCTATGCAGAGGTTATCGCAGTCTATGATGCCGACAACCAGCCGCTTCCGGATGCGTTGAAATATCTCGTTGCAGAGCTGCTTATCCATCCTGACTTGGGAGCGGTCCTCGGTAATTTCCGCACAATAAACAAAGATAGAACATGGCTTACGCGATTTGTTAGCATAGAGACGCTTAGTTTTCAGGCAATCCTTCAAGCCGGCAGATGGGTAATGGTGAAGGTATCCACTTTGCCGGGTACGAACTTCGTGATATGGAAACATTTGCTCGATGAATTGAACGGATGGGATGAAGAAGCGATAACGGAGGATTCCGAACTCAGTATCAGAGTCTATATGAAAGGTTATAAGATAAAATACATCCCATTTGCGATAACGCTTGAACAGGAGCCGGAAACTATCTCGGTGTGGACAAAACAGCGAACAAGATGGGTCAGGGGAAACAATTACGTGGTCGGGAAATTTATAAAAGAAATTCCGCAGTTCCAGAACAAATTTCTTGCCTTCGAGGTAACCTATCTTCTTTCTCTTTATTACATCTTCCTTTTTGCGATTGGAGTCAGTGATTTAATCTTCATACTCAGCGTTTCAGGTGTCATCGCGATTCCGCTCCCGGGTCCTTACACCACCGTTTGGATTCTCGCCATAGTCCTGTTCATTTTCGAGATATTTCTCGTCCTTTCTTACGAGGGACAGGACACGTTCAAAAACTTTGTGCTGATTCTCATCATGTATTTCACTTACTGCCAATTCTGGATTTACGTCGTGGGAAGAGCCATCTATCTCGATTACATAAAACGCGAGAAGAGAACGTGGTCGAAGACAGTCCGGTTCGAAGTGGAGGAACCGACGGAGACATTAAAGTGAAAAATATTGCCCATCGATGGTATGATTAGTTTGCTGATACAAGCTAAATCGCTTTGAGCCCCAACGAAACGCGGAACTGCCCGAAAACTATTCCTTTGCCTGGCAGTTCGGGCACACTCCGTAAAAATCCATCTTCACGCTCTCAACTTTATATCCGCGCGGCAGCTTGAAATCGGGAGACTCGACGCGTTTTTCTTCTATGTCGAAGATTCCGTTGCATGACCTGCAAATGAAATGGAAGTGGTCGTCTTTGTTAGCATCGAAATGGAGCTGCCCGTCGGAGAGCACCTCGCTGATGTCTTTCGATTCGACCAGCTGGTTGAGGTTTCGGTAGACAGTCGCCAGGCTTATATTCGGCATCTCTTTTCTCACTTCATGGAACACCCAATCTGCAGTAGGGTGTATCTTGGTCGATTTGACAACTTCAAGAATTTTTTCGCGTTGACGGCTGCGCTTTCTCTGGTGTAGATCATTTAGCATTGGTATCATCTTTATTTAGAAACATTGAATCAATTCCATACGTTCACAGAATCACCCTGTGTAAAATCTTTCAAGAGGGACTTCCTCATCTCATCCGGGAAATCAGCGGCGGCATTGTAATTCGGATGTCGGATGACCACACGAGCCATGATAGAGGACTCGGTCAATGCCTTAATATCTTCCTGCGATAACCTGAACTTGACGTACTGAACTGCGCTGATGCGGTCGTCGCTGAACTGGCCCTCTTCGAAAATCGCGGGAATTTCTCCTGCTCCAACCTGAAGAAAAACAGAATTCTTATTCATGCCGACAAGCGAATCGAGAACAGGCTTGATCAGGTCTTTCTCGTCGACCTCTACGAAAAGCGTCGCGCTCAATTCATTATCGGCTGGGATGAGCTCGTTGTAAGCTTCGATTTCCGAGTTTATTTTTTCTTCGTCGACGATTCTTTCGATCCGCATCATCTCTTCAATCTGAAAGGTGACCGTATATCTGTTTTCAAAAGTCAAAGTTATCCTATCGCCGACTTTCAATCTCCTTTCTTTTTTCATCGCGATGATTTTATTCCGGAAATTATTCCTGATCTTTTCGTATTCTAGAATGTTCTTGATGTCGCTCAGTTCAATTTTCTTCATGGTTTACCGTTGATTACTGATTACGTAATAGCCTCCATTTTGCATCGTCCCATTCGGAGATATTTCATACTTTAGGGTTCTCATCGAGCCCATACGCGTCGCGCAAAATTTGAATAGGATGCCTTGGCTTCTTGCCTGATCCTTTTTCGATTTGAAGCTGGGCTAACGGACAATCGCTGGCTGCCGTGGACCCGTTCGTGAATTTCTCGAACAAGCGTCTGCCGACGTCGAGTGAAAGTTCAAAATATTCTTTCTTTAAACTCCATGTCCCGTCATGCCCGGAGCACTTAGCAACGATCTCCACTGTCGTCCCGGGAATAAGTTCAAGCACGTCATGTGATTTGTAGCCGATGTTTTGTGTTTTTAGATGACAGGGAAGATGGTATGTGATGTCTCCCTGCGGATTTTTGAAATCTTTGGAGAATCTTCCCTCCTTGTCGAGCTTTGCCAGATACTCCATCATATCATAGGTGCGCGATGCAACGAGCCTCGCATCCTCATTGCCTAGGAGCATCGGATATTCCTGCTTTATCAGGTAGCTGCAGCTTGGACCAGGGGTGACAACGTCGTACCCTTTCTTTACGTAGTCTATGAGTATGGTGATATTGTGTTCGGCATTTCTTTTTGCATTGTCAATGTCGCCGCCGTCCAGAAAAGGCATCCCGCAGCATTTCTGCGGCGGCACTTCAATCTCAACATCGTTCTTCTCGAGAACTTCTATTGCGGCTTTGCCGGTGTCGGTATCGTTGTAATTCACCGAACACGTGTGGAAGAAAACAACTTTCTTTTTTTCTTGATCATCCAGCCTTGGCCCTTGTGTCTTCGTTTCCTTGTGTCTTTTGTACCATGAAGCAAAAGTCTCGCTTGCATATTCCGGAAGATTTCTGTCCCGATGTATGCCGATCGTCTTCTCCATCAGAAGGCGGAGCGATTTGTTCTTGAGTGTCCAGTTTACGAGCGTAGCTATTTTCGTCGATATGCCCCCGAGGAAATCTGTTCTGCTGAGGAGCCTGTCTTGGAGCGAGACGCCCTTTGTTTTCGCTTGTATTGCTTTTCCCCTCAGCATAAGCCGAGGAAAGTCGAGCATATAATTGTGCGGGGGAGTGTAAGGACATTTGGGGTAGCAGAGTTTGCAGTCGTAGCAGAGATCCACAACTTCTTTTGTGTTGCCTTCATCGAGTTTCTTGACTTCGCCGTCAAGCGCGTCTATTCGATCGAAGAGGACTTCGAAAGACGGGCATAAATTGTAGCAGAGTCTGCAGCCGTTGCAAATTTCGAATATGCGCTCAGTTTCCTTCGCAAATGCTTCCTTATCGTAAAAATCCCGTGAATTAAAATCGAATGCCATTTTAATGCCTCAGAGTTTTAAACCTTGCGAAGGTTTCGGGACCTTCGCAAGGTTAGTCGGATTACTTTCCGAGAGTGTCGAGTGCCTTTGTGAATCTTCCGGCATGAGATTTTTCGGCTCGTGCGAGAGTCTCGAACCATTCCGAGATCTCATCGAAGCCTTCCGCACGTGCGGTCTTCGCGAAGCCCGGGTACATTTCGGTGTACTCATAGGTTTCGCCTGCAACTGCAGAATTTAAATTCGCCTTCGTATCGCCGACTGCAACGTTGGTCACCGGATCGCCGACTTCCTTCAAGAAATCGAAATGTCCGAACGCGTGTCCGGTCTCGCCTTCCGCCGTGTCGCGGAAAACGCCTGCAACATCGGGGTATCCCTCGATGTCTGCCTGTCGGGCGAAGTAAAGATAACGGCGGTTTGCCTGCGATTCGCCTGCAAATCCTTCCTTGAGATTGTCGAAAGTTTTCGTCCCTTTGAGTGGTTTAGGCATCGTGTTTCCTCCTGTTTCATTTAGTTATGATAATAAGAATCATTCTCAATTTATTCCAAAGGAATCAAAATGTCAAGAGAAAAATGATTGACTCCTTATATAAAGCAAAAATATCCCGTCCACTTTTTTTCTAGTATATCGGTTCATTTGAACCTGGTTTGTTAAACTTCAAAGACTGGAAGATTTCCGTCCTGTTAGACTCTGCTGACTGAATCGCCTGATTAAGACCGTTCAGATACGATGTCTGCCGTCTATGAAATGGTTGAGGAAAGGAAAAGAAATAATCCAAACCGAGGTTAAAGGAACGATTTTATTTAGAAAAATTCTTCTGATCTGAAACTGTGGTACTTTCTCATGTTAGAGTCATTAATTAGACGTTACTCATTTATTTCCCGTTGGTATTAAAACACAAATGAGATCGCAGCCAGCGGGATGCTTTCCCGCGACATGTCACTTGTAGAGCTTGCGCCTGTTGAGGTTCGCGAATTGTAAATTCTCCGATAATATTTGCCGACCGTAGAGCCTACGGCGTATGACATTAGAGCACCGGCAACTGCATCAGAGAACCAATGCATCCCGCCCCTGTTGACGGATGATACGCCAAGCATTGTGTAGGCAACCCAGGTATATCCCGCGACTTTAACCCAGGTCTTGTCAGGATAGTAACTTGTCAAAGCAGAAACGACTGCCATAGTCGTCGCAGTGTGGCCGGACGGCCATCCCCAGAATATTCCTCCGCGCAAAAATCCGAATCGAAATGTTTTGCTGAGGTCTTCCATGTCGTCGTTGCGCCACCAGGCTGGATTGGGTCTCCCGGTGATCGCCTTCAAAGCCGAGTTATACATGAATTCGATTAGACTTGCCTGAAGTACTGCAAAAGATGCTCCCAGAGTTTCATTGTCGTTTTTTATCTTTGCATAAACAAACAATCCACCGCCCGTCGCAAATGGAAGAAGTTCCCCGGTGTACACGATCGGTCGGGTCCACCTGCCATATTCTTCATGCTCGTTGAAAAAATGTTCTACGTCGTAATCGACATTCGTTGTGACTAGCAAAGCAGTCGCGGCAACTGCAGTAAGATGAAAGTAGATGTTCCTGCCTTTGAAGCTATCCAGGATGTTATTCCCGAAGTTGCCGAAGAGATTGAGGCTTTGGTTATTGCCGCCTTGACCCGCAGTGTCAGAATGCGGCGGCAAGAGTATAAAACACGGGCAGAAATCTTCGGCCGACAAGCTGACGGATGACATTTTTCCCCATCCTGATACCTCACTCGAGCTTCTCATTGTGATAAACTGCCCCCTTACTCCAGTCGATAACAGAAAGAGCGTGAAACATGCAGTTATGGTCGACAGACAAAGATTTCTTTTCATCAATTTGATTGGTACAATTTTTGTAGTTGATTTGCTATAAGCGTTGCTTATGAAAGATAATACCAACCGACCAATAATTGTGAATTTCTGCTCCAAATTTTTAATTCGTGATTCAAGATTCGGTGGTGTCGTCAAAATCTCCGAATGAATGACACAATGTCAATTCCTATAAGATTGTAAATCGCTGGAGGTAGTTCATGGATCGCCGGACATTTGTAAAAAAGAGCTTTGGTGCTTCACTCGCATTCGGAACGCTGATCAAATCAGGAAAAATCTTTCCGACCCGAAATTTCGAGGAAGGTTTTGTCCCGCTTCCATATGATCTTGTCGCCATAAAGGGTGGGGAACCCGATACGATGTTCGATGAAGGGATAAAAGCCCTTGGCGGAATGAAGGCATTCATCAAGAAGGGGGACCGCGTCGTGGTCAAACCGAATATCGGCTGGGATGTTCCGCCGGAGCGAGGCGGAAACACGAACCCAAAATTGGTCGGGAGGATCATCAAGCTTTGTCTCGATGCCGGCGCGAAAGAGGTCAGCGTGGTCGACCACCCCTGCGACGAATGGCAGCGATGTTACTCGAACAGTGGAATAGCGAAGTCGGTAAATGATGCCGGCGGAAAAATGGTCCCGGGCGCCAGCGAAAAATATTTTCATCCGGTTAGTGTGAAAAATGGCAGGACTCTTACCTCGTCTCAGGAACACGAGGTGATCCTTGAGGCAGACGTCTTCATAAATGTGCCGATCCTCAAGTCGCATAGTGGTACACGTGTGACTGCCGGCATGAAAAATCTAATGGGGAATGTGTGGGATCGCGAAACCTGGCACAGGTTGGATGTCCACCAGTGTATCGCCGACTTCTCGACCTATCGCAAGCCGGCTCTGAACGTTCTTGATGCATACTTCGTGATGAAAGAAAACGGTCCTCGCGGAATATCGACAGATGATGTTGTGACTATGAAGGCACAGCTGATTTCCGCGGACATCGTTGCCCTGGACACGGCGGGAGCAAAACTTTTTGGTGTGAAGCCTGAAGATGTGCGCTATATTGCGCTAGCTTCCGATATGAAGATCGGCAGAATGGATCTTGAAAATCTCAACATAAAGCGGATTTCAATGTGACAAAGGCGGGCTGGAAAGCAGCCAGGAAAATTCGAGTCGCCCTCTCCTTATCGGTTCTAAGTTTAGTTAGCCTGATCTTCCTTGATCCATGGCACATAGCTCCCAGGCAAACAGCGGTTTATCTTACGGCACTCGAGATTATCCCCGGGCTTCTTAAACTTGTCGTCGCAGGAGGAATTGTCTCAGGAATCGGGTTTGCTGCGATAGCCTTGATTACACTTTCTTTCGGACGCGTCTACTGTTCGACGGTTTGTCCGGTCGGCACTCTTCAGGACATCACGATCCATTTTGCTAAAAAGATCAATCGACAGAAGCGTTTCAAATATTACAGTTCACCTCAGTGGCTGCAATATTCTATCGCTCTCATCGGCATAGGCTCTATGCTGCTTGCGGGCAGCATGATCATTGGCGACCTTCTTGAGCCGTTCAGCAACTATGGAAGACTGATGACGAATATTGCGTTGCAGCCGCTTCTTCTGCTGAACAATTTGCTCGCGGCCATATTTACTCATTTCGAAGTCTACTTCTTCTACGACATTCAATTACATGTTGCGGAGATCGGGACGCTGCTATTTACTTCCATTTTCTTTGCGACAGTTATATACCTCAGCGCTGCTAAGGGCCGGTTTTTCTGTAATTCGTTTTGTCCGGCGGGCGCAATCTTGAGTTTGATCTCGCGTGTTTCAATATTCAAACTTGTCATCAAGAGTGAGTTGTGTAATGACTGTGGAGCGTGTGACAGAGTCTGCAAAGCCGAATGTATCGACAGCAGCGCGAGACGGATAGATTTCAGCATGTGCGTCAGCTGCTTCAATTGCCTTCGCTCGTGTCCGACCAGCGCAATCGAGTATTCCGTGGCACTGAAGCCGCGTTTCAAATCTGCGAGAGTCGAGCCTGCCACGACCGACCAGGTTCTTCAATCGAGGAGGGAATTGCTGCGCAACATTGGGATTCCCGCTGCAGCCTTGCTCTTGGCTCCGGGAATTGTAGAAAGTGGTTTTCTCCCTTTACCAAAGGGATCACTGCAAATCGGGACGAATAAACGACAAACGATTTCTCCGCCTGGTTCGCTTGGTGTTGCACATTTCACGGACCTATGTACGGCGTGCCATTTGTGCGTTGCATCGTGTCCATCGAATGTGTTGAGACCGTCATTTTTGGAATATGGGATGGCGGGAATGTCGCAGCCGGTGATGGATTATCAAATCGGTTACTGCAATTACGATTGTGTGATCTGTGGAGAAGTATGTCCGACCGGAGCTATTCGAAAATTATGTCCGGACGATAAGAAACTGGTGCAGATCGGAAAATCGAAGTTCAGCAAAGATGACTGCATCGTGGTCTCGAAGAAAAAAGACTGCGCCGCCTGTTCGGAGCACTGCCCGACAAAAGCGGTACATACTATTCCTTACGAAGAAGGCTTGTTCCTGCCGGAGGTTGACGATGAAATCTGCATCGGATGCGGAGCGTGTGAGCATGTTTGCCCGGCGACACCCCGGAAGGCAATTCATGTCGACGCGAATATAGTTCATCAGACAGCTAAGAAGCCTAAGATTCAACAAATGCCGAAAAAGGTGCAGAACCCGGCCAATGATTTCCCGTTTTGAAGATGGAGCGTCGGACTTGTTCGTCGTCACCTATAAGAGGAAAAAAGTGAAAAGACGATTGATTGAGTTGATATAAGTTTAAAATTTTATTAGAATCTAATGGTCGAGTGGTGAGAGATAGCGAATTTTCTGTGGCTTTGGTTATCTTAAGCAGCAAGGGATTCCGGAAGATAGGAACGATTTCGAAAGCGAATTACGAGTGTGAATAGGGTTTTATCGTCGTCTCGCACGATGAAACGTCACACACGGTTTTGCTTGGGTCAGTTTTTATTTGTTTATTTGTGAGTTACACAAAATAATTTCGGAAGGAGTAAAAAATGAAAACACTTCTTGTAATACTTCTTTTTCCTGCCATGGCTCTTTGTCAGGGATTTTTGCCCAGGTGGGAATTGTCGCTCTCCGGCGATGTGAATTCTATAAGCTCGAACAATTCATATGTCTCCTTTGATTTTCGCTCGGGATTCTACCCGATACTTGGCGAAGGACTTTCTATAGAGCCGGAATTGTCTTACGGGCGAACAAAAGGAATAAACGCGGCAGACATAAGTGGAAACCTTTCTTACGGCGTTGAGATGGGATATTGGCCTGTCGTCCCGTTTGTTCTGCTAGGTTATGGCTTGGGTGATGGGATCCCGTTTTACGAACCGATGACAAGAGCAACAAAGAACAGTACCGACGTTTCCGTTTTAAATGTGGGGCTAGGTGCGAAGGTAATGGCTTTCGGAGGACGAGGCCTTATCAGATTAGAATACCGGTATCAAGGATTTAGCGAGAATTTTTCCGGATTCACTGGTCATGTGTATGGTCGTCGGCTTCTCCTCGGCATTGCCATTCTTTTGTAGAGGATGAAACATTTCTGATTTTGTCAACAGGATGGGTGGGAGGTTTCCTGCCCATTTTTTAGACGGGGACTCTGCCTATCTTACTCCGAGATTTTCGAGTCTCTCTCTTGCTTCTTTTGAAAGCTGCGGGCTGTCGGCTTTGTTTGCCACCCATATGTATTCACGAATAGCGTCTTGCGAATCGTTTGCCTTCTCGTAAAGCCGTCCTATACTTAAATGGGCTTCCGAAACTTCGCTAATTGTTACGTAATGATCGATCAATTCACCGTAGGTTCCCATGGCGTTTCCGTAATCGCCGAGCTTTTCGTAAGCATCTGCCAGTCTGAAATAGATCTTCCCTACATAAAGTGAATCCCAGTGTGACAGATGCCATGTAGGTAAAATCTTTATCGTCTCTTTGCACTTCTGTACAACCTCTTGATACCGGTTCGCCTCCGTAAGCGACCATAAAATTCTGTCCACATAGTATAGAGTGGCTTTCGGAAACTGGGAGATCAATTTGGAATATACGGTTGATGCGGAATCGAATTTCAATTCTCTTTCATAAAGTTCGCCGAGGATGTTGTCGGCTTCGTACTTCGCGATCGAGCCTTTCGAGCTGACAAGAGTCAATAACTCGTATGCCATGTCCCTTGATCCGCTTTGCCCAAGGAAAAAGAGAAGAGGCTTCAGATACCACGGCAGCACACATGTGTAGTAATTGAACAATGCCCCGCTGAAATAGGCGTCGTACCATCTTGGGCAAATCGATATGAGCTTTTTATGGTAGGACAAGCCTTTATTCCCTTCGCGGGCGGCCTTCCACTTGTCACCTTTCGCGGCATCGAACTTTGCAAGGACACCGAGACTGAAGCCGGCATAAAACAGCGCCGTTGTATCGGATGGATTCTGAGAGAGCTGCACCTCTGCGTCATCTATGACCCGCCCGATCGAGTTGCTGAACTGTGCCTCGACGTTTTGGTCTGCGGCTCCGACGCTGTCAATGAAAATCACCTCTTGCCATAACACGAAAGCCCGGAAGAATTTCCACTTTAAAGATGCGGTATCTTCGCTTGCAAGATCATCGACGAATGTCAGTGCATGATTGAACTCACAATTATACGTAAGGTTAATGATGGTGTTCGTCCTCGAAGAGTCATTTTCGATTTTCTCGCGGGCATCAACGCGGAAGGAGACAAGAAGTGCGCTCGCTATTAAGAAAAGAAACGCGCGAATGCGACAACTCAACATTTGTTATTAATTAAGATATTTGCATGAACCTGATGTTAGGAAGAAGTTATGTTGCCGTTAAGTTAGAGGGGAGTGGATCTGAACGGAACTAGTGTTTTATTTGAATTTCCGCGCTTCTAAAGCTAAATTGGATAAAAACAGAGCGTCTGAGCAAGAGGCTCACCAAATGACCGGTAAAGAACTTCTAAACATTCTTAAAGATAAGGTACTTGTGTTCGATGGTGCAACAGGTACAAGCCTGCAAAATCAGAATCTGACTTCTGCCGATTTCGGCGGCGAGAAGTACTCAGGCTGCAACGAGTATCTCAACATCGTCAAGCCAGAAGCGACTGAGAAAGTGCACCTCGGTTTCCTCGAAGCGGGCGCGGATATAATAGAGACTAACTCATTTGGTGGTACATCGATTGTCCTCGCAGAGTACGGGCTTGCGGAGGAATCGTACGAGATAAACAAGCGCTCCGCCGAGACTGCACGTAAAGCCGCAGATAAATATTCCGGCAAGGGCCAGAAAAGATATGTCGCCGGTTCGATGGGTCCGACTACAAAGCTCCCCTCGCTCGGACATATCGAGTTCGATGCGATGCGGGATTCTTATAAAGTCCAGGTGAAGGGGCTTGCCGATGGCGGAGCAGATTTATTGATCGTCGAGACTTGCCAGGATTTGCTGCAGACCAAGGCGGCGCTTGCTGCGATACAGGAATACCTGGAAGAAACGGAGCGGGACATCGCCGTCGTCGCTTCAATCACCATCGAGACGATGGGAACGATGCTGATGGGGACGGAAATCTCCGCCGCCTTGACAACGATCGAGCCATACGATATTGTCACCGTTTTCGGAATGAACTGCGCAACCGGCCCGAAGGAAATGGAAGAAAATGTCCGCTACCTCTGCGAGAATTCTCCGAAGCCGGTTTTCGTGATGCCCAACGCCGGACTCCCGGAGAACATTGGCGGGCAGGCGTGCTACCATCTTACGCCGGATGAACTCGAATTCTGGATGAAAAGATTCGTGAATGAATTTGGCGTAAGCATGATTGGCGGATGCTGCGGCACCACGCCCGAGCATATAGCGCGGCTCGTTAAGATTGCGTCTGAATCGAGACCGAAGAAAAGGGAGTATAATTACGCTCCATCGGTGTCTTCGATCTATTCGAGCGTAGCGCTCCATCTTGACCCGCCGCCTGTAATTGTCGGCGAGCGCTGCAACGCGAACGGCTCGAGAAAATTCAAAGAGCTGCTCCTTGCCGAAGATTATGACGCCATGGTGCAGCTGGCGAAGGAACAAATGAAAGAGGGCGCGCACATACTCGATTTGTGTGTTGCCTATGTCGGACGGGATGAAGTCCGCGACATCAAGGAAGTAGTGAAGCGGTTCAACACGCAGGTTGCACTGCCGCTTATGATAGATTCGACGGAATACAGGGTGATAGAAGAAGCTTTGAAACGATACGCCGGAAAAGCGGTCGTCAACTCCATAAATCTTGAAGACGGCGAGGAGCGCATGCGCCATGTCCTGCCGCTTTGCAAAAGATACGGAGCCGCGGTGGTGGCGCTGACAATCGACGAATCCGGAATGGCAAAAACCAGGGAGAAAAAATTTCAAGTGGCAAAAAGAATCCGCGATCTTGCGATCAATAAATACGGAATGCGTGAGGAGGACTTGATTTTCGACACGCTCACGTTTACTCTCGGCTCGGGCGACGAAGAATTTCGGAAGGCGGGTATTGAAACCATCGAAGCGATCAGGATGATCAAGAAAGAATTTCCGAAGGCGTACACGCTTCTCGGTGTCTCGAATGCTTCGTTTGGACTGAACGCTCACGCAAGACATGTTCTGAACTCGGTTTTCTTGCATTATGCCATTGAGGCAGGGCTCGATTTATCAATCGTGAACGCTCAGAAGATAATGCCGCTGTACAAGATCGACGAGCGCGGGAGGGAAATTTCCCGCCAGTTGATTTTCGATGAGAGAAAATTTGAGACTGTAGAAACTTAATGCCGTGCAATTTCCCGGGCGCAGCTTTACTTTCTTAGCAATCAAAAATATTTGTTAGATGTAATGGCCGAACTTAAATGCACATACGATCCGCTTATCGAGCTTATGAGTTATTATGCGAATGCCAAGGCCCAGGCGAAGAGGGATGACGGAGAATCGCTTTCCTTAGAAGACAAGCTCAAGAGGCGCATCGTCGACGGTGACAGAATTGGAATCGACGATGATCTGAAACGGGCATTGGAAAAATACTCTCCTCTGCAAATCATAAACGAAATTTTGCTTGACGGTATGCGGACTGTCGGTGATCTGTTCGGAAGCGGGCAAATGCAGCTTCCGTTCGTTTTGCAGTCGGCGGAGACGATGAAGACTGCAGTCAATTTCCTCGAACCTTTTATGGAACGCGTCGAGGGGATGCAGAAAGGCACCATGGTGCTCGCCACCGTGAAGGGCGATGTTCATGACATCGGCAAGAACCTCGTTGATATTATTCTGACGAATAACGGATACAAAGTCATCAATCTCGGTATCAAAGTCCCGATCGAGCAAATCATCGAAGCTGCGGAAGCGAACAAGGCGGATGCGGTCGGGATGAGCGGCTTGCTCGTCAAGTCCACTGTCGTGATGAAGGAGAATCTTGAACAGATGCGGCAGCGAGGGATAAGAATTCCGGTCGTCCTCGGCGGCGCGGCGCTGACTCGCAGGTACGTCGAGCAGGATCTACGCAAAATCTATGATGGCTACCTCTCTTATGCCAATGATGCGTTTGATGGACTGCACTTCATGGAGGAGATTAAGTCAGGGAAAATCGACGTCGCGGAGTTAAAAGATGTCGAGACTTCATCTACCTCTCTGAACAAGTCGCTTGAACTGAACAACAAGGCAACTGCGGCGGACAAAGGAAGGGGGGCAGAACATGGACCTGAGATCCGGAATTTAATCCCGACCGGAGTTCTACAGTCGGGACGGAATTCGAGGGTTAAAAAGGATGTCCCTGTTCCGACGCCTCCATTTTACGGCAGTGCGGTCGTCAACAGCATGAAACTTGAAAAGATCTGGGAATATTTGAACGAAGTCGCTCTCATACGCGGTCAATGGCAGTTTTCGAAAAAAGGAAAAAAGGAAGAAGAATATAATAAACTTCTCGAATCGGAAGTCTACCCTGCACTTGATGAACAAAAGCTCATTGCCAAGAGGGAGAAGCTTTTTGAGCCGAAGGTTGTCTACGGATATTTCCCGTGTCAGTCTTCAGGCGAGGATCTTGTGATCTATCGTCCGAAGGATGAAAAAGATCTTTTTACCAAATGGAAATTTAAGCAGGGCAACACAAGAGATCTGGTTGAGTGGGTGCGATTTAAGTTCCCAAGACAGAGTGATGATAGGTTTCTCTGTATATCGGATTATTTCAGATCGGTCGATTCGGGAACCTTCGACGTTATCGCGATGCAGGTTGTGACGATCGGTGCGAAGGCGAGCGAATACACGAAACATTTGTTTGAAGATGGGAGTTATCAGAATTATCTTTATCTCCATGGACTCAGTGTCGAGAGTGCAGAGGCGCTTGCCGAATACTGGCATAAGATTATAAGAACCGAACTTGGAATTCATTCTAATGACGCGACGGAAATGAAGCGGCTGTTCGCACAAGGGTATCAGGGTTCACGCTACTCGTTCGGTTATCCGGCTTGTCCGAATCTTGAAGATCAGGCGAAACTTTTCGAGCTTCTGCATCCGGAAAGAATCGGCGTCACGCTCACGGAGGAGTTTCAACTTGTGCCCGAACAAAGCACTACCGCGATAATAGTCCACCATCCTGAAGCAAGATATTTTATTGTCAAGTAAACGGCGATGCTCAGAAACCTTTCAATAAAGAATTATGCCCTCATCGACGAGCTCGATCTCGAGTTCGAGACCGGCCTGAACATAATCACAGGAGAGACCGGTGCCGGGAAATCCATCATCATCGACGCGATGAACCTAATTCTCGGCGAGCGTGCCACCTCAGAAGAAGTTCGCAGCGGGGCCGACAAAGCAATCGTCGAAGGAGTCTTCACGATTTCCGGAAATAAAAAAGTTCAACGCTTGCTCGAAGGTTGCGAGATAGAATGCGGCGACGAGATCATCATCAGGAGAGAAGTAAACCAGAAAGGACAGAGCCGTGCGTTTGCCAATGATACCCCGATTCCAATCTCGCAGCTGAAACAACTCGGCGATTTTCTCGTCGATCTCCATGGCCAGCACGAGCATCAGTCCCTCTTGCGGCCGGAAACACACATCGATCTTCTAGATGATTTCGGCGGGCTTGACAATCTCATAAAGGATTTCCGTGTATCATATCACGAATTGAATTCAGAGCTCGATGAGGTTAAAGGTCTGATCTCGAAACGGGATGCCCTCAAAGAAAAAAAAGAACTTTACGCATTCCAGATCAAAGAGATTGATGCCGTTAATCCCGTGCCTGGCGAAATGGATAAGCTCGAAGCGGAACTTAAAATCCTGGAGAATGCTGAAAAGCTTTACGAGTCGACGACGAAATTGTACGAGATCCTGTACGACAGTGAAAGCTCGATCCACGACCAGCTTGTCGTCGTCAGGAACCAGCTTGAGGATCTTTCACAGATCGATAAATCATTCGAAGCACCAAAGGAAGAGAGCGAGAGTGCGAAAGCCGTCGTCGATGAGATAACGAGGTTTGTTCAGAGTTACAGCAGCAAAATTGATTTCAACCCGCAGAGGCTGGAAGAAATCCGCGAACGCCTCGGTGTGCTCACCATGTTCAGGAAAAAATACGGAGGCTCGCTCGAGGCGGCAGTTGAATACAGGGAGAAAATCGGAAAAGAATTCGCACTGGCGGAAAACTTTGATGAGGAAATTCAAAAGCTGGAGTCGAAGGTCGAATTTGCACGGGCAAAGGTTTCCGAAATTGCAGAACGGCTTTCCACGAAACGGCGTGAGGTCGCAGATCGTATAACGAAAAGTATCGTAGGGGTACTGGCCGAAATCGGAATCGAGAAAGCGAAATTTGATGTTGAGATCGCAAACAGGGAATATCATGGCGGTGAAGCAGCGTTGGCTGCAGATGCAGTTTGCGACAAGCCTTTTGCGAAGCTCGGGAGAGATTATTACGAAACGACGGATAAAGGTTTTGATATCGTCGAGTTTTTCGTATCCACAAATGTCGGAGAAGAGCCGCGCCCGCTTGCGAAGGTGGCATCAGGAGGAGAGATCTCTCGGATAATGCTCGCATTAAAGACGATTCTCGCAAAGAGCGACCGGCTTCCGCTTCTGGTTTTCGATGAGATCGATACCGGCATCAGCGGAAGGATCGCAGCGAAGGTCGGAAGAAGTTTGAAGAACCTCTCAGGATTTCACCAGATAATTACCATCACTCATCTTCCTCAGATCGCCGGAATGGCCGACGTCCATTTCAGGGTAGAAAAAATCGTGAAGGGAAAACGTGCAGTTACGCGGGTGAGCAAACTGTCCGACGAGGATCGGGTGCTCGAAGTGGCGAAACTCCTCAGCGGCGATGACGTTACGCAGGCAAGCATATCTGGGGCGAAAGAATTGATCGGGATGAAATGACTACTGATATTTATCTCTACAACACTCTCACTCGGCAAAAAGAAAAATTTGTCCCCCTTGAAAAAGACAGGGTCGGAATTTATGTGTGCGGGCCGACGGTATATAACGACTCGCATATCGGTCACGCTAAGAGCTATGTTTCCTTCGATGTAATAGTGCGATTTCTACGATTCCTCGGTTACAAAGTCACCTACGTGCAGAACATCACTGATGTCGGCCACCTCACCGATAATGCTGATGAAGGCGACGACAAGATCGAAAAAGTCGCCAAGAAGGATCGGATAGACCCGATGGAAATTGTGGAGACGTTCATGCGGAGCTATTTTGAAGACATGGACAGGCTTGGCGTCGAAAGACCGAACATTTCTCCGAGGGCGACGGGACATATCGTGGAACAGATTGAAATGGCAAAAGTTCTGATCGAAAAAGGATGCGCGTACGAAGCCGGCGGCAACGTGTATTTCGATATTACAAAATTTCCGAGCTATGGAAAACTTTCCGGGAAGAAACTTGAAGATCTTGTTTCCGGGACGCGGGTAGAGCTGAGGAGCGACAAGAGGAATCCTTCCGATTTTGCCTTGTGGAAAAGGGCTGAGACCGGCCATATCATGAGCTGGCCCTCGCCGTGGGGCGACGGCTTCCCCGGCTGGCATCTTGAGTGCTCCGCGATGAGCATGAAATACCTCGGCGAGACTTTCGATATTCACGGAGGTGGAATTGACAACCAGTTCCCGCACCACGAGTGCGAAATAGCACAGAGTGAATCTGTCACCGGGAAACAATTCGTACGGTATTGGCTTCATAATAATTTGGTGACTGTGAACGGGATGAAGATGAGCAAGTCTCTCGGAAATTCTGTTATGTTGAAGGACGCGTTTAAAAAATACGATCCGGTTGTTCTGAGATTTTTTATTCTTCAGAGCCACTATCGAAGTCCGCTTGATTATTCGGATGAAGCCGTTGCAGCTGCAGGCAAGGGACTTGAACGACTGACAAACGTGGTACGGCAGCTCAAGGAAGCAATCGCGGAAAGCAGGATGCCGCTGGATTTGAACAACCTTCCGGAAGAGCCGGTAAACATGAAGCGATATTATAATGAGTGGCTTGCCGCGATGGCAGATGATTTTAATACACCTTTAGCGATCGCTTCACTGTTTGAAATGCTGAAGGATGTAAACTCGTTCCTGGCATCGGGGAACAGGCCAAACGAAGAATTTGCAGGAACGCTGCTATCATTCCTAAATGAACTTGCCGGCGGCGTGCTTGGAATTTTATCCCCCGAAAGTCAAAGAACTCACGATGTGGAATTAGAAGAAAAGTTGATTGAAACGTTGATTAATCTTCGTGCCGATGCGAGAAAGGACAGGAATTTCAAATTGTCTGATACCATCAGAAACGAATTGCAGAAGATCGGTGTGGTTCTCGAGGATAAGAAGGACGGTACGACAATTTATAAAGTTCAGAAATGAGAGATCGTGATTTCATAGAGAATGGCGTTGTCGCTGATAAATGGTCCCAACTTGATTATATTGTCATGGATGTTAAAGGCAGTGTCGGCGCCGCGACAAATAGAGAAAGTCTTCAATACGCATTGCACAGAAATGATCCGGGTATGTTCTGCGATGCGAAAAATATTTATGAATAGGTTGCCATGAGTGCGAGAAGCCATTTTCCGGAGGAGGCATGAACACAACAAAAATCATCGCCGGCGGTTATACGTTCACATGTAACGAGCGAAAAGATGCCGGCGCATATAATATAGCTGTTCGAGCTAACCTTATCGTCGATCTTTCCAGGGACCTTGATGGTCTGAAGCGAAAGTATCCTGAGGCAGAGATAGAGGACGTTGAGGGAAAAATCATACTCCCGACCTTTTTTAATTCGCATTTCCATCCGGAAGCGATCGTATGTCGATCCGTGGAACCCAGGGACCCCATCTCTCAGTGGCGAGAGGACTCACTGCTTAATGTGGAATTATCGGTTGAATCGCAGAACGAGGCCTTTTTTGAAAAGCTGTACCATCTTGCGTTTTTCAGCGCACTGCAGTGCGGAGTCAGCGGGATCGCGTTTTCTTTGATCGGTGACGAAGCCGGTGCTCGGGGAATGTACTCTGCACTGAAGCTTGCGGGCATCGATGCGGTTGCTTTTGCCGAAAGTGATTCACAAACTTCTTTTCTCAAAAGAGTGGTGGACAAGCATCTCAAGTACGGCGGCTCTGTTCCTTATCAAAAAGATCTAACGCTCTTCGGGTTAAGCGCAGTAGCGCGCATCAATTCTGAATCGCCCGGCTGGATCATGGCACATGCGGACGAGAGTGAGGATGACGTTGTCATAACTAGGTCGAATTTCAATTCTGGACTTATCCAGCTCTTGAAGAAGAGCAAACTGTTGGGAGCGAACACGATTTTAGTCGGACTTAACGGTACTCAGGCGAATTCGTTGAGAGCTGCAAGGAGTGAAGATGCAAAAGTTGTCCTGACCCCGACCGAGCTTTCATTGCAGAATTTCAGGTCTATCAGAAATGTTTTTGAAAAGTTTGCAATCGGTTCGAATTGGAAAACTCCTGGACTCTTTGAAGAGATGAAGCGACTCTTAGAGTTCGGAGTAACGCCGCACGAGGTGCTCGTTTCCGCTACTCGATACGGCGCTGACATGTTCAACATGGGCTCAAAATCCGGCAGCATAGAGATTGGAAAGCTGGCAAATTTCACGTTCGTTGACACGAGAAAGTATTCGGCGAGAAGGATAGAGAAGTTCTCTCTGGATGAAGCGGCCGCCGCGTTTATTGAGGATTACACAGATTCCGATGTTTCGGACGTCATGCTTGAAGGCGAGTTCGTGTGTAAGGACAGAAAATTGCTGCTGTACAACGGCGACGAGTTAATGCAAGAGGGAGCGGATTTGGTTGAAACCGTTTTGAAGTACAAGGAAACGATTGTTTCCGAAGTGAAGTATTCGTCGCCGAAAGCTCCATCGACACGGGAGGAAGATACCACGGAGATGGAGACCGATAACGGAAAAGTAGAACTGCCGAAAAATATTCGGAAAGTATTTGGAGAGGATGAATTTTGATCGGAATTCAATGGAGTGAGAAATCAAAAAGGTTAGACACATAATTCATCAATCCAAATCTATTTATTCGGTACTGAAAAGGAGAAGCTGATGAGAATTATCATCACAACAGTGTCATTATTTTTAATATGCTCCATGGCGTCTGCGGGAAACATCAATGGAAGCGCGGGAAGCGACGGGCAAGTTGAAGCTCGATACTTGATCGATATGCCTACCGCCGGAATATTGCATAACGGGATGATCGGAATGGATGTTAATTTCTATGAACAGAGCGGTCTGTTGATGTCGCTTGAGGCTGGGGCATTTAATCGACTCACTTTCGGACTGAGCTATGGTGGTACTAATATTATCGGGTCAGGTTCAGTGGACTGGAACAAGCTGCCGGGAGTGAACATACGCTTTCGCGTAATTGACGAGACGGCGGATTTTCCGGCTATTGCTATCGGCTTCGATTCGCAGGGAAAAGACCCGTATGTTTCAAGGTATGATCGTTACCTGTACAAATCTCCGGGTTTTTTTGCGGCTGGGTCAAAATATTTTAACATGCTTGGTTACTTCGGCCTGCATGGTGGAATAAACTATTCGCTGGAAAACAAAGACGGCAACAAAAACATAAATTTTTATGTCGGCGCCGATAAGACGATAGGGAGTGATATCTCCGTAATCGCAGAATATAATTTCGGCTTAAATGATAACCTGACCGACACCCTTCGCCTGGCGCACCCGGGACCAGGCTACCTTAATGCAGGCGTGAGGTGGAGCGTCGGAAACGGATTTACCGTCGAGTTCGATTACAAAAACTTGTTTGATCTGAAGAAGACAGAGAGCGTTCGTACGGTCCGGATTGAATATGTCCAGACGATGTAAAGAGTAACACCCGGACTTCTCTTCACCTGTCCAAATCGATATGATTCGGGGCATCCGCAAGGTATTTGGATCTTAATCGGGGGGTAATTGTTTGCAACTTCTTATAGCATCCACTCGTCTATGAAGGTGTAATTAAATTATTTTAAGGCTTCGAAAGAACCTTGTTTTGAATGGGTTTGTTAATGAAATTGACGTGAGATAAGCAGGATGAACGCAGCATTGACAACAGCTTGTAGATTTGTCGGGGAAAAAATTCAGAATGATTTGGAGTTGAATAGACGGGAACTGACGCAGGAAATATTAAGCGTCAGACGGAATTTTGCGTCAAAAAAGTGAGGTGAGTGTTATGAAGACGAGATTATTTCTAATAGCAATTTCATTTTTGACCGCTCTCAGTTTGTCGAGTTGCTATACTGAGTTTGCGGCTACTGGAGATGGCGGCTACAGCTACTCAAGTCCACCATCGAACTATTATGACAGCTCATACGCCGCCACGTCTTACGATACAACTGGAGCGCCTATTATCAATAATTACAATTACTATGGCTACGGCTATCCGTACTACGACGGTTATTATGATAACTGGTGGACTCCGAGCCCGTGGTGGTGGCATTCCAATTTCTGGTTAAGTTTTGGCTGGGGAACGAGTCCATGGTACACTGGCTGGTGGGAACCTTATAGTGGGTACGGTTACAATGGTTATGGGCCATACTATAATGGTTACGGACCGTATTATAATCCTTACTACTATTACAGTCCGTATTATCCGAATCGATACGGATACGTATATCAGCCTGGGAATCCAACCGGAAGAGTCAGACCTCTGACTGATACGCGGACCGGCAGAGAGAGCTATGGTGGCGGCACGACAGTCCCGTATGTTCAGCCTGTCGGAACGGCAAACGTAGGCAATGCAAATTCAACTTCTAATACTTCGACTAACGCGAACCAATCGCCTAACACAAGAACGCGGACTTCAACACCTTCGTCCACGGGAAATAATTCCAGTACCCCGACCAACCAGCCGAGAGTTCGGAGCACCGATTCGCAGCCGCAGCCTCGAGTTAGAGACAACGGAAATGGCCGCGGCAATGATCAAGGAAATCAGGGCCGGTCACGCGGTCATTCCGCATCCTCCTTCAGGGTCATTCGTGGACGGCAGTCGTCCGCCGGGTCTATAACACGAGGAAACCAGAGGCCTGTGCAGAGAGAATATACCCAGCCCAGAAATGAACCGCAGACTCGATCCGTGTATGCGCCGCGGTACACGATGAGTACGCATTCAGGATTCGGATCCTCACCGACGAGGACTGAAGGATCATCAAGGTCCAGCGGAGGAAGAACAAGGCGTTGAACCTGATCAGACTTGAAATCCGGTATTGAGAATCGAGAAGGTTTTTTGTCGATAGAATAATTAGAAGGCCCAGTCGTTCTTAAAAACTCTGTACTTTAATTGAAATGGGAATAGCATGAAATGCGGAATCGCCGTTCTTACGGTTTTCATCCTCACGTATCTTGATGCTTCTGGACAAGTTCCGGAAGACGCACTACGGCTCGGGCAGTCCGGTTACGGGGTTAGTGCGCGATCAATGTCAATGGGAAATGCGATGACGGGACTCGCGCAAGGATTTGACGCTGCTTTTTACAATCCGGCAGGTCTGGCACAGTCTCGTCAGTCGGAAGTGACTGGCGGTCTGAATTTTCTCGGCTACAATAATGATGCTTCATATTATGGAACAGGCCAGAACGCCTCCAGTTCACAAACGGATCTTTCAGATTTAGGTGTCGTGTATCCATTCCCGACAACGCGGGGAAGTTTCGTGATTGCGCTTGGATACAACAGGTTTAATGATTTTAATACGGCTCTCGGAACTAACGGATACAATCCTAACAGTTCGATAATTCCAACCCTTTTCAATTCCGATGCTAATTATGATGTACCATTCCAGGTTGGCCTCGACGACGAGGTTCTGGACACATCCACAAATCCTGCAACCATCTACATAACCCGGATGCTCATACAGAAGAACGTCCAGCAGAGTGGAATCAAGTATGAATCAGGCGGAATGAACAACTGGTCGGCAAGTGCCGCGGGAGATATCGCTGAAAACTTCTCGGTGGGGCTGACGCTCAACCTGATAAGCGGCTCCTACAATTTCACGCAGACCTTCACGGAGACCGATCCAAAAGGACTCTACTCTGTTGATACTCTTTCGACCCGTCCCGGCGCCGTCGGCTTTGAAAGTTTTGCCTATAATCTCAGGGACAATCAGGACATCAGCGGCTGGAACGCGAAGGCGGGATTTCTTTATAGGTTTGTCGACGGAAGCGGAGACGTAATCGGCAGGTTTGGACTGAGTATCACCTTCCCATCTTTTGTTACGGTGACCGATAATTTTTCCGATGCGGCAAGTGCCACTTTTCTAACAGGCACAGTTTATAGCTATCCTGCTCCCTCAGTTAATACCAACAGCAGCAACAACTACGATATTACAACGCCGTTCAAGTTTAGCATTGGAGGATCAGGAGGAAACAATCAGCTGACCCTTTCCGCTGAGATAGAATATACCGACTGGACTCAGCTGGAGTTTTCCAACTCGAATCTACCGGGGGATTTCATTAGCGGCCTGAACGATTCGATAAAGGCGAACTATCGTCAAACTGTGAACCTGCACGGAGGGGTGGAAGTAGCGCTGACAGACCCGCGGTATTCGCCGTTTGTTCCCTTTATTCGGGCGGGATTTTCTTATCTCCCGTCGCCTTACAAAGGGGATGGCGAACAGCAGGCTCAGAAGCTCGCCAGCGGCGGAATTGGTTTCAGAATTCAGAACAGTGTCGATTTGGACCTGGCGTATCAATACGGCTGGTGGAACTACGATCATCACCAGCTTTACGATGCGTCCAGCATCCCGAGTGAAAAAATCACCAGCACGAACTTCATGTTCACTTTCAAATATAATTTCTGAGGTGTATCATGGTACATAGAAAGAGTTTTGTCCTGTTGATTTCGCTTGTGGTGGGGATTACTGTGTCCGCCCGGGCGCAGGAGATCAAAAGCGGAATCTGCCCCGCAAATGTTAATAATCGTTATTATGATTTCGATGGCGGGGACAATTTTGCGGCTGCGGACGGTTTCAATAATCCTTTCATGGAACGCACTCGCTTCGCCGCACCCCAATATTTTCCCGTTATGATAAACGCCACATCATTCGGCGCCGGTGCAGTCGGGACTTTCCCGCTTTCAGATAATTACATTCTGCGGACTTCGGTCGTAGATCTTTCTTCAGCGTCACCCTTTGGACTTGCGGCGCAGGGTTCGGCGGGCATTTTGATGCCGATTGAATTCGGGTTCAGAATACCCCTCATTCATTCGATGTTGGGGAAGATGGATTATTCGTTATACGGTGAAACTACTGCCGGTCTCCTGCTGGGCATGGCGTATCCCACCGGTGGATCTTTCCTCGACTATTCGATTCCAAATTCCCGGTTTTCTTCCGGGGCTTCTGCATATATAGGACTCGGAAACACTCTTCGCTTTGACAGGTATGTCGGTCTGTATTTGAACGGAGGAGCCGGATACTTCGATCTGTTCTCATCGACTTTCATGGCGCGGCCGAATTATCTTTATCCTTCAGTCTCGATCGGCTTCTACTTTAACCTTGCCCCGTAAAAGGGTTAAGTTTCCATTTTACATTAGTTCTCCGTTCACTAAATTATTTTAGTGAAACGACTTAGATTTTTTCTCGCCATATTTTCACTCGCTCTTATCATTATTCTGGTCAGCATTATTCTTCTTTTAAGGAGAATAGGGATGTCTTCACTGCCGCAGCAGGATGGAACTGTAGAAGTCCACGGCATCGGGAATAATATCGAGGTCGCAAGGGATACTCTCGGCGTCCCATATATCATGGCCAGATCAGATTCCGATGCGTACTTCGCTCTTGGATTTGTTCATGCTCAGGACAGACTTTTCCAAATGGAGATGTACAGAAGATTGGGGGAAGGAAGATTAAGCGAAGTGTTCGGGAAGAAAACGGTCGCGGTAGACGAACTCTTTCGTGCGCTGAGATTCTCGGAGATGGCAGATTCAATTTATAGGTCAAGCTCATGGATCAGCAGAGACATTCTTCGGTGGTACTCAAACGGAGTGAATGCATATCTTTCAAGCGCAAGAACATTTCCTGCCGAATTTGCCCTCCTTCAATTCGAACCGTCCGAGTGGGCTCCGAAGGATTGTATCGTTGTAGCTCGGCTGATGGCGTGGGAATTGAACATTTCGTGGTGGACGAAGCCGGCGTTCGGGGAAATCTTTGACCGGCTGGGTAAAGACACTGCAGCGCTTTTAATACCTGGATTTAATTTGACACCTAAGGCTTCGCACGGTTTTCACAGAAAAATATCAACCGCATTGAATAATTTTATGGACTTAAATTCGGAGGCGATGAGTTTTGTCAACGGCTCCCGGTCTCCCGACGGTTTCGGAAGCAACAATTGGGTCATCTCCCCGAAAAGGACAAACACGGGCTCTGCCATTCTTTGCAACGACCCTCATCTTGCGCTCAGTCAGCCGGCAAAGTGGTATTTTGTTTCGGTAAGTTCTCCGGAGATGCACGTTATGGGTACAACGCTTCCCGGGACGCCCGGAATTGTCATAGGGAGAAATGACGATATATCATGGGGGATGACAAACGTCATGGCCGATGACTGTGACTTCTACGCTATCCAGTCCGACTCGACGGATACCGACTACTATTGGTATGACGGCAAATTAATTTCTTTTCAAACCACAACAGATACGATAAGAATAAAGGACGATGTGCCGCTTGTCTTCACGATGCGCACTACTGTTCATGGTCCGGTAGTTAGTGACGTCATTTCCAAATCGTACGAATCAGGTGCATTGCGCACCGATGCCGTGCGGTCATCCGAAGCGGTTGCTTTTCGGTGGAATGCTTACTGGCCCAGTGATGAAACCAGAGCAATATATCTTATCAACCGGGCGAGAGATTTTTCCGAATTTCTAAATGCACTAAGATACTTCGGGACTCCTGCGCAGAATTTTGTTTATGCAGATACGAAAGGAAACATCGGATTCAAGGCGGCGGGAAATATTCCGCTGAGAACTTATCCAATGCCGTTTCTTCCGCAGGACGGGGGATCCAGCAAATTTGTCTGGCAGAACTTTATTCCTTTCGATTTGCTGCCGGGGAGTTATAATCCGTCTCCGGCCTTTATCGCAACTGCGAACAATGAGATTACTCCCGATAACTTTCCGTATTACATTACGAACTTATACGAACCGTCTTCGCGCATCGACAGAATTACTTCTTTTATCTCCGGTCATGATACTATGACGGTCGCTCTTTGCCGGCGGCTCCAGCTCGATTATCAATCGGAGCTCATGTCTTTGCTGAATGAAAAACTTCTTGCGGCATGTGACAGCGAGAAATATTTTCCCAGGGAATTGATTTACCTCAGAAACTTCGACGGCAACATCGACTCCAAGAGCACGGCAGCTTCGATTCTCAATGAAGTCTACGTTGAAATTATGAAAAACCTGTTCGAGCCGATTCTTGGTAAATCTCTTTATCAGAGATACGTTCTTATCAGTAATGTCCCCACGCGGGCGCTTGAAAATATGCTGAGAAATTCCGACGACGTCGCGAGGTTGTATGGTGTCACAAACGGAGACAGTCTGATGAATCTAAAACTTGCCGAAAGTTTGGAAACGACGCTTGAAAATTTGCAGAGAGAATTCGGCCGCCAGCCCATCAATTGGATGTGGGGAAAAATTCATACGCTCGAATTGAAGCATCCGATGAGCGCCAATTCGCTGATCAGGAAACTTTACGACCTGGGGCCGTTTCGAAGAGGTGGTAATAATACGACCGTGAACAACGGCGAGTATTCGATCGACGCCCCATTCGATATGCTGGTTGGCCCTTCGATGAGAATGATCGTCGACATGAGCAGGCAAGGGATCTATTTCAGTTTGCCGGGCGGCGAATGCGGTCAGCTCTTGAGTGCTCACTATTCCGATTTCTTGGAGGACTACATCATCGGAAGGACGAGGTTCTTCCCGATGCGCTTGTCTGAACGTGAGATCTTGCACAAGCTGGAATTGGTCGCCGTACCATGATACTTGAAGATGACGTTCTCCATTCTCTTTGTTCCGCAGGAAATGTTGTTGCGTTGACAGGAGCGGGAATCTCCGCGGAGAGCGGTGTGCCTACGTTCAGAGGTGCAGACGGGTTGTGGAGCAAGCTCAAGCCGGAAGAGTTGGCAAATTTCGACGCGTTTTTGAGGAACCCGGAGCTTGTGTCCGAATGGTACAAACATCGAAGAGAGGTTACAAGGGTGGTGAAACCGAACGCTGCGCACTACGCGCTCGTAGAGATGGAGAAGATCTATCCGCATTTCACTCTCATCACCCAGAACATTGATAATCTGCATCGGCGGGCCGGTTCTGTCAATGTTGCGGAACTCCACGGGAACATCGAAAGAAATTATTGTCTCGGCTGTGGAAAAAGATATGACGGGAAGGATCTCGACGATAACAGCCCATTCAGGTGTTCGAAGTGCGGCGGCTTGATCAGGCCCGACATAGTCTGGTTCGGCGAGATGCTTCCCCTTGACCAATGGGAAATTGCCGAAAAAGCTTCCGAGAATGCTGATGTCATGTACGTCATAGGGACCTCAGCGGTCGTTTATCCTGCCGCACAGTTGCCGATGGCCGTGAAAAGAAACGGCGGAGCAGTTATCGAAGTCAATATAGAAGAAACTCCGGTTACTGAATTTGCAGACGCATCGTTTCACGGTCCGGCATCTGAAATTCTGACGCAGATTGTCGAGAAGATAAAGGAGAAAATTTCTGAAGAACCAAAATAGAAAAACAAAAATCGTCTGCACACTGGGTCCTGCATCCGACAACCATGAGATGATAAGTAACCTTGTCGAAGCCGGTGCAGATGTTTTCAGATTGAATTTTTCGCACGGCACACATGAGGAGCACTCCCGTCATATCGAAATAATCCGCGCGCTTGAAAAGGAAATAGGGAAGAGATTAACCATCGTTCAAGATCTCCAGGGACCAAAAATCAGAGTTGGAGAGTTAAAACAAACTCTGGAACTCAAGAACGGTGAAACTGTAACTCTCGCCATCCAGCAAACCGGGGCTCTGACCGGAGACGATGTTGTCGATCGGAAAACGATTCCGGTGACGTACGAGGGATTGATCAAAGATGTTGTCGTCGGGGATAGAATTCTGATGGATGATGGGCTCTTGGAGTTGAAGGTGAAATTGATAGGTGCGAGAAGTATAGATTGCATTGTAGTGAATGGTGGGCCGCTCGGCTCGCATAAAGGGATCAATTTGCCGGGAGTTAGGGTGAGCATCCCTTCAATGACCGGGAAGGATGAAGATGATTTGAAATTCGGCGTAGGAAAGAACGTCGATTACGTCGCGCTTTCGTTTGTCAGGCATTCCGCGGACGTTCTTAGACTGAGGAGACTCCTTGAGCAGCTCAAAGGAAACCAGGGAATAATCTCTAAGATCGAGAAGCCGGAGGCCGTTGACGATATAGATGCAATCATAGAAGCAAGCGATGCAATCATGGTGGCGCGGGGAGACTTAGGGGTAGAGGTTCCGATTGAAGACGTGCCGATAATTCAAAAAACTATAATTCGTAAATGTAATGAGTACGGAAAGCCGGTCATTACTGCCACTCAAATGCTCGACTCGATGATACGTGAGCCGCGCCCGACCAGGGCAGAGGCAACCGACGTCGCCAATGCAGTATTCGACGGCACTGATGCAGTGATGCTCAGCGGCGAAACTGCGGCGGGCAATTTTCCTGTCGAAGCGGTGAAGACCATGGTTTCCATTGTGGGTGCAGCGGAATCTCAAACAAATCTTGTCGAACGAAAATTGAATTACAAAACCGTTCGCGATGATTTCACCGATGCAATTGCGGAAGCGGCATGTTCACTTGCAAATTATATCGACGCATCGTTTATCGTGACAATAACGAATACTGGGACGACTTCCCGTGCTTTGTCGAAGTACAGACCGGGAGTTCCGATCTACGCTTTGACAGAAAGCATAGATGTTGCACGGAAGCTTCACCTCATTTGGGGAGTAATTCCAGTCGAAGTCGAATCGCTCTCTGAGACGGATGCGATGCTCTCCACTGTAAGCTCAATCTTGAAATCGAAATCGCTTGCGTCAAAGGGAGACACTTATGTTTTGACCGCCGGGACACCGCTGTTGGCGCGTGGCACGACTAATACCCTGAGGATCGAAGAAATCGTTTGAGGCTTCGAAAGGGATCCTTGGACCGGCTGGGAATCGGGCGTGCAGTTGATTCCGCATTCAATTAGTTTGATTTTCGAATTTCGCCCCATTAAATTTTCACGTTGAATCGGTGATTCAACGGCAACATAAATTCGGTTCTTGGAGGAAGCGAGTCAGCTCGGTGTGGCAAATTAATTCAATGGAATTCTTTTCGTCAGCAGATGAGCAAAGATATTCACTCGGCGAAATCCAAACAAAATAGCGAAAGGAAATCTGGCCATGGAAGATCAAGTCAGTTGGGAAATGTATGAAATCCTTGCGGGAGTCATTGTTTTTGTTATTTTCTTGTTGGGAGTAAGGATCATCAGGCCGACACATCGCGGGCTTATTGAACGCCTCGGCAAATACAAAAAATTCGCGGAACCGGGTTTTCACTGGATCATACCCGTGATCGACAGGATGATTAAAGTAAATATCACGGAGAAGATGGTCGGAGCGGAACCACAAACAGTAATAACTAACGACAATCTCAACGCGACCGTGGATGCGCAGATTTATTACAAAATCAAGGAGGATGAAGATAGCGTCAAGAAGAGTCAATACAATGTGAACAGTCTGGAATATCAAATCGTCAATCTTACGAGAACTACATTAAGGAACATAATCGGAACACTGACGCTGAAATCCGCTAATAGTGAGCGGGGCAGAATTAACAAAGAGCTTATCGACATTCTGGTCAGCGAAACGGGGAGTTGGGGTATCGACATCCTGAGGGCCGAATTAAAGGAGATTGATCCGCCTGAAGATGTTCAGGAAACGATGAACAAGATCGTGAAGGCAGCTAACGAAAAACTTGCAGCGGTTGATTATGCCACTGCTGCCGAGACGACGGCTGATGGTGAAAAACGTGCGGCGATCAAGCGGGCTGAGGGAGTAAAGCAATCGCAGATATTACAGGCGCAGGGTGAAGCTGAAGCGATTAGATTGGTTAACGAAGCCGCGAATCAGTATTTTGTAGGAAACGCGCAGCTGCTGAAAAGGCTTGAGACCGTTCAAGCATCGTTGCAGCAGAATACAAAGATCGTCGTGCCGGCAAATCAAGAATTGGTGAACGTTATTGGAGATATGGCTGGGATTCTTCCGATAAAAAAGGATGGCCCTGGAAATAAGTGATGCGTGAAGAGAACTTGCCGGTAGATATCACCGCCAAGTTCTCTGAGGGAACAGGCGCAGGTAATCTAAAAATAAATGTGCGACTGGATCAGCGCCTCTGTGAGTCTCCCGCTGGGCTTGGCGTTGCCCTGGTTATCTAGATTTAACCTGACTTGCGGCATAAGATCGACGTGAGGGAGAGGGTAGATGTTTACGCCGACAATGTATCTCTCATAAGTTGGTCCGCCGATGACCGTTCTGAAATAATCAAATCTTCCGGTAGCGGTGAGTCCATTCATAAGGAAATAAGTCGCTTCAACCAGGGCGGCGTTTGATTTCGCGTCGGCGAGTCCGGGAAGCGAGTTGGCCCAATCCCACTCTCCGAGAACGGTCAGTCGGCCGCCTATTCCTGCGCCAGCTTGCAGGCCGTACATGTTCATCTGTCCTGCGGTGTATCCCGAAGCCCCGATCATGAAATTTCCTTTCATGAGATATTCCACTTTTCCAATCAGGGCTTTCTTAGAACTGAAATCGAAATTGCCGTTGAAGAGGTCGCTGTTGGTGATATCAGCAGTTATGAACAAGTCACTGAATCGTGAGCCGATTTCTATGCCCAGGTCTCTGTAGTCTGGTCCAAAAATTAATCCCACGGACTGGAGTCCTTGCAGCAGACCAAAATTTCCGCCGCGAGTATAAGCCGTGTGATCATCAAGTCTGATTCCATACGAAGGTTCAAAGGCTCCAACCTTCACGTACGAATTATCGGAATTGAATTTGTAAAGTCCATAAGCCTCGTAAGCCGCGTTTGCAAAATCGTATTTTACGAAAAGATTTGTGGAGGTAAAAAGTCTGAACAAAGAATAGATAGAACCTTCCATAGACTGGAAAGTGGTTGTCTTCTGGTTGCCGTCGAAGAGATATTGAAATCTGACATCGGCGCCGAGAAGGATGTAGTCGTTCAGCTGAGGATTAAAATTGTAGTCGGTGCTATCGCCGTGGGCGGGGACCAGACGCAGATGGTCGTCTACGAAATCCGAACCTCCGAAATTGTTCCTGAGCTCTCCTCCTGTTGGATTCACATGACAATTCGTACACTGCATTCCTGTCAATATCGAAAAGCGGGGAAGTGCTAATGTAGAACTCACGAAAGTAAGAAATAGTGCCGCTACCAACAATGATTTCATTTTATCTCCTTTGCTTGAGCCTCGTCACGGTTGAAGTAAACCTGACAGGTTTTCATTTCGCCGGTTTTTTCGAGTTTAATCTCCGCTCTTGAATCCTCCCTCAGGTTCGCTTGCCGGTTCCTTGTGCCCCTGGTGACATGTGTAGCATGTCGGCTGTTTTGCATCGGGATATGCGAAATAGTCGTTCCTGACTTGTACGAGCATCTTCAGCATCATTCTTGCTTTGCGCTTTGTCGGTTTTTCGTCGCTGGCAAAATTATCCGTGTTGTGGCAGTAGTCGCAGTCGACGCCGAGACTGGTCTTGACCATGTTCATCCAGCCCTTCAATTCTTCCTTCGATTTTACAAACTTCAAGACCTGAAGGTTCTTTGCAAAGGACGGTTGCGATTGTGGTCCAGCATAAGCCATGGTGCGCTGGATCAAGAGCCCTGCTGCCCCGATCAAAATTATCGCGAGTATGGTGACAAAGGATTTTCTCTGCATATTATCTCCGATTTTTCCTTTACCTAACATAGAAAATCCTTGCCACTGTTCCAACATCTGCTGCTGAATTGAGGTGCGTCACATGACGAGAGGCGGCAAGCAAGCACCATAAAATATCCATGAGTGATGCAAATTAGAAAGAGAAATTAAACATTACCCGCGGCTCAACCCTTTTCTGAACCTGATAAGTGCCGTTTACCGGGATAAATGTCCAGTAGTAATTGAAGCCGACAGTCATGAACGGATACGGTTTGTAACCGAAGAACGCATAGAGTAACGATCGCGAGTCCAGTTTAAATGCATCTTTAAGAGTATTGTCGGTATGTCTGTCGTAACCGGCGCTCAAAGCTATGACAGGGATGACATTCGGGAAAAGTGTTTCAAGATGAAGCAGACCGCCTTGTGGATCATGGTCGATACCGCGATAGTCACCAAGGATTTCGAACTGTCCGAGAATCATAATGGCAAGTTGTCCGTACCAGCCGTGGGATTTTTTTGTGTTGTCAAGTTGCAGAGCTTTGCTGCCTATGATGTTTCCCAGATTGTCGGTTTGATATCGATCCAATTCATAGAATTGATCGAAATATTCAGGAATAAATCTGTCGCCGATCCATTGATGCTCAAGTTTTGCAGTCGCGGTCACGATCCCGAGCCCGTGAAAAGTTCCAAGGATACCTGCGGCATTTCCGTGGCCGAAATGAACGAACTGTGCGTAGTCATAATAAAGATCGACATCAACAAATGGTATACGGAGAACAGGTAGTCCTGCGTCAAAGCCGTATTCCGACATGGCGCCGCTTGTAAAGTTTAGTGCGCTCGGCGGAATTATGGTGTAGGAGTTCTTGTTTTGATCTGTTACATAAGTTGCTCCCAGTTCAAATCCTCCGATGATAGGAATTGCGCCAAGAGTCGTGAACTTCAGCGGTCTAACGTAGGCTCTTCCTCCCATCACACCGGGTGCTTGGAAATCGCCGTAGATCGCTTCGAATCCGAATCTTGTGAAGTCAATATCGAGTTCGGCTCCCATTCTTCTGTCGTCGAAGCTCGCGCTGTTGTTGTAATCATACATGATCAGACCATGGCCGAGTGTTGCCATTGGTAATTGGCCGACCTGAGCATAGAGAGGATCATGCTTTTGTCCCCAGCTGACGTATCGAATTATTTTCCGGTACGCGCCGTCCGACCAATCAACTTTTCTGATCATGCCGGTTTTGCTGTCAACGCGCAGCGTTAGATCGAGTCCGACTCCGATTTTGCCGAACTGCAGATCTGGCATTACACCAATCATGTAATAGGGTTCACCGTCAATCCATGAGACGCCCAATCCTCCGGAAACCTGACTCTGGCCGGGTGCGAGCATCGGCTTCGGATACTCTTGTGCAAAAGAAAAAGATGAGAGTACTGTTAGAGTTGAAATTGTCAAGATAAGTGTTTTCATATCGACCTCATAATTAATTAACCGAATAAGATCCTGCAAATAAACAAAGCACCAAGCATTCCGACTACATCCGCGATCAATCCGGCAGCCACAGCATGCCGTGTTCGGTAGATGTTTGCCGCACCAAAATATACTGCAATTACATAAAAAGTTGTCTCGCTGCTGCCATACATTGTAGAGACTAGAACGCCAATAAATGAGTCAGGTCCATACTTTTTCATTATGTCGCTCATGAGTCCCAATGAGCCGCTTCCGCTCAGCGGCCTTAAGAGCGCCATGGGCAGAGCTTCGGGCGGCATTCTGATCAAGTGTGCGATCGGCGAGAGCAAACCGACCAGGATGTCCATCGCGCCGCTCGCCCGGAAAATTCCTATTGCCACAAGCATCGCAACGAGGTAAGGAATTATTTTTATCGCCACCTCAAAGCCGCCCTTAGCGCCTGATACGAACGATTCGTAAACGGGGACCTTCTTCTTCGCGGCGTAAAACACAAAGCCTGCGACAATTAATGGGATCGCAATTATCGATACGGCTTCCAAAATCTCTTTGATCAATTTGTTTCCTCTTTAGAAGCGGCCGGTCCGGAGGTGCCGTCAAATCGATACACCTTCAGTCTCTGAAGAATTTTCGCGGCAACGACACCCGCAATCGTCGCCAAGCCTGCACCGAAGAATGATGTCATGAGGATGACCGTCGGTTCTTTTGAACCAAGCGCGGCACGCACTGCGATTGCAGTGGCCGGGATAATTGTCAAACCAGCGGTATTTATGGCGAGAAAAGTCACCATCGCATCCGTTGCCGTGCCTTTTCTGGGGTTCAATTTGTCCAGCTCGTCCATTGCTTTCAATCCGAGAGGTGTGGCAGCGTTGTTAAGTCCCAGCACATTTGCCGCAATGTTCATTATCATTGCTGCGATAGCCGGGTGGTCGGGTGGAATGTCGGGAAATAGTCTTGTCATGACGGGGCGCATCAGCCGCGCGATAATCTTTATAAGTCCGCTGTCCTCGCCGAGTTTCATTATGCCGAGCCAGAAAGCCATCACTCCGATTAAGCCGACTGCTATTTCAACCGCCGTACCACTATAGCTAATGACGGCATCGAGGACTGCCTTCGTTTTTACGAGCGAAGTTGAAGGCAAAAGTATCAGGAGGCCTGAGCCATTTTTGCCTGTGATCTGGGCGGTGATCTGCTTTTCGTCACCGGCTGTTTTTGCGATCGTTTTCCAGAGCTGTGGGGCAGATTCATCCAACTTTATCTGAATTGACTTAGCTTTTAAGGTTGCGGGAAACATGAGAGTATCTCTTGACTCGACATTTATCCCGTAAAATTTCTCGTAGTAATCCTTGCTGAATGCGATTCTGCCTCCCGCGGTCGTATCATACTTAAGCTCGAATTCTGCACCGTTATGATACCGGTTCGATGCCGAATCATATATGTCATTACCGGCAGCCGTGAGAACTCCGATGATTACCAGGCCTATCCAGACGTAATTAAGCATTTAGGTGCCTGTTGATCTTTCCGCGGAATAAGTAAAGTAGGTGAATAATATGAAGCGGTTTCCGTCAGCCACAATGGATTCGAGCTGGCATTCCCGGAACGAAGCAAGTATCAAAACCATGATGGATTAAATATAAAGAGTGAGAGTGGTGCTTTCAACAAGTAAGCTTAAAGTGAAAAATTGATGGCTCATGATATCGGTCGCGAACCATCAATTGACAGTTATTGGTTCACAGGCCTTTGGCTACCAGGTCGCCGACTTCAGCAGTGGAATAGCCCATTCTTCCGGCGCTCATGCTTTTCATTTTCTTTGCCGTCACGTCCATGAGGGAGCGTTCGATTGCTGATGCTGCTTTTGTTTCGCCGAGGTGTTCCAGCATCATCGATCCGGCACAAACCGATGCAAGTGGATTGATCACGTTCTTGCCGGTATATTTCGGCGCAGACCCGCCAATAGGTTCGAACATGCTCACTCCCTCGGGGTTGATATTTCCGCCAGCTGCTATTCCCATCCCGCCTTGAGTGATGGCACCGAGATCTGTTATGATATCGCCGAACATATTGTCGGTCACGATAACATCGAACCATTCAGGGTTCTTCACCATCCACATGCATGTTGCATCCACGTGGTAATACTCGCGCTTTATATCCGGATATTCCTTCTCGCCCATTTCATGGAACGCCCGTTCCCAGAGATCGAAAATATAAGTCAGCACATTTGTCTTCCCGCAAAGCGCAAGTGTCTTTCTTTTGTTCCGCTTGCGTGTATATTCAAAAGCATAGCTAAGGCAACGGTCGACTTGAAAGCGGCTGTAGACCGCGCTCTGAACGGCGATTTCGTTCGGGGTGCCTTTCATGGTTATCCCGCCGGTACCGGTGTAAATGCCGCCGGTATTTTCGCGCACCACTACGTAATCTATCTGTTCGGGCCCTTTGTCTTTTAGTGGTGTTTCCACACCAGGATAGAGTCTGACCGGGCGAAGGTTGATGTACTGATCCAACTCAAACCTGAGTCGAAGGAGAATTCCTTTTTCAAGAATGCCAGGCTTCACATCGGGATGGCCGATGGCCCCGAGAAATATGGCATCGAATTGCCTGAGTTCGTTGGCGGCGGAATCGGGAAGAACTTCACCGGTTTTCAGGTACCGGTCTCCGCCGAAATCGTAATGCGTATAGTCCAATTTGAAATTGAATTTTGCCGCCGCAGCATCCAGCACCTTGATGCCTTCCCGGACAACTTCCGGGCCCGTTCCATCACCTGGAATCACGGCAACCTTATAGGTTTTTGAGTTCACTCGCGTCCCTTTCACATTTCTTTAGAGGTTGATTTGTAAGAAAAAAAAGTTTTGCCGGAAGGCAAGGAAGTTCAGGCCCTGATCATGCCGATTTTTCTGGCATAAGAAAATAGTCCGCCGGAATTGATGATTTCTGCTGCGTCTCCGAGGGCTCGCAAGGCAAACGATTTTCCTGAAGTCGAATCGGTGATAATGTTCTTTTCTAAATCGATGGCAATCTCGTCGCCTGTTTTGAAGTGAGCAAAAATATTTTCAACGGATTCAAGCGGCATTATGAAACCGCCGTCGACTGAATTTCTGTAAAAGATTCGGGCGTAGGTCTGCGCCACCACAGCTTTCACGCCCGCGACCTGCAAAGCTAATGGTGCGTGTTCTCTCGAAGAACCGCAGCCGAAGTTTTTCCCCCCTACGATGATATTGAATATCGACAAGTGAGTACCGTCTTCCACGAACTTAATTCCGCCACGCGGGAGTCCGGATTTCTCTTCCGGAACTCCACTCATTGCATATTTTCCGAAGAGTTTTCGTTCTTCAGGGGAATGAGTGTCATAAACAAGATGTTTAGCCGGAATAATTTGGTCCGTATCGATATTGTCGCCAACCACATAAACTTTTCCAACGATTTTGTTCGGTTGCATTATTTCTCCACTAAATTTTAGAATTAAGCCAACAGCTGAATCCAATGGCTAATTGCTGTTAAATAAATTTTCTCGGGTCTGTGATTTTCCCGGTTAGAGCTGAGGCTGCTGCGGTCAATGGAGATGCTAAGAATACTTGCGCCTTCTTCGAACCCATTCTGCCGGGGAAGTTGCGGTTAGTTGTCGAGATGCAGACTTCTGCGCCGTTCAAGCGACCGAACGTGTCATCGGGACCGCCGAGACATGCTCCACAGCTTGCGTTTCCGATTCTGCAGCCTGCTTCTTCAAATATTGTCTTTAGGGACTTGCCGCTCAACTTTGTCTCGTTCAAGCCCCGGGTTATATCGGTTGTGGCTGGAACGATGAAAGTATCAACAACCGTTTTCTTTCCCGCCAGGATTTTTGCTGCTGCAAGAAAATCCGTCAGTTTGCCGCCGGTGCATGAGCCGATGTAAACCCTGTCGACTTTCACGTTAGATAAATTCTCTGCCGGCTCGACGTTCTCAGGTGAATGTGGTTTTGCGACGAGTGGAGGAAGTTTGCTAACGTCGTATTTTCTCTCAGCAACAAATTTCGCATCTCGGTCGTTCTGGACGTTCGTGAAAGTTTTATCGGTCCTCGCTTTGACATACTCGTTTGTCTTCTCGTCAGGCGCTATGACACCATTTTTCCCGCCTGCTTCGATGACCATGTTGCAGAGTGTCATTCGTTCTTCGATGTTCAGACTGTAGACGGCATCGCCCGCGAATTCCATCGCCTGATAAGAAGCACCATCCACGCCTATGTCACCGATGATTCTGAGGATAAGGTCCTTCGCCATCAGATATTCGGGCATTTTACCATCGAAGACGAAGCGCTGTGTCTGCGGGACTTTGACCCAGAGTTTGCCGGTGCCCATTATGAAAGCGGCGTCGGTGTTGCCGATCCCTGTCGCGAATTCGCCGAAAGCGCCGGCGGTACAGGTGTGTGAATCCGTTCCGAACAAAACTTCTCCAGGACGGGTGAAACCTTCTTCGGGAAGTGCAATATGGCAGACGCCTTTGTAATCCGGCGTGCCGACATCATAGAAATTCTCGATCTGTTGCTCTCTCACGAAGTCGCGGAGGAAAACGATGTTTCGTTTCGCGTGCTGATCCTCCGTGAAAATATAATGATCGGGGATTACGACGACTTTATCGCTGTCCCAGAGCTTCGCGTTTTCACCGAACTCCTTTTTGAAAATTGAGATTGTGCCGGGTCCCGTGACATCGTGAGTCATCAGCACGTCAACGTTAACCCATACGTTCTCGCCCGGAGTCACCTTATCTCTGCCAGAATGGTTGGCTAGTATTTTTTCCGTTATTGTCATTCCCATTTTATATGAATCCTGAATTTTAGATTATAAATTTTGAATTAGATAGCATCGACTTGATTATTCACCGGTTTTCCTATCGGAGCCTTTTTGTTTTTTGCCGATACGGCCCGGTTTGTCGCCTGCAAATATGCCTCTACGCTTCCGGTAACGATGTCCGTGCTCGCGGCGTGTCCTGTGAAAATCACGTTGTCGAAGATGACTTTTACAAAAACCTCGCCGACGGCATCTCCGCCCCATGTTACCGATGTTATCGTGTAATCCACAAGCTGGCCGCACATCTTTGTTATTCTCTCTATTGCATTGAATGCCGCATCGACCGGACCATCTCCCGTCGCCGAATCGCAATATGTCTCCTTGCCGTCGGTCAGTTCCATCACTGCAGTCGATTTGACTCCGGTTCCGGTCATCACCTGCAAGCTTGAGAGGGAATAGCTGAACTCATCGTGCTCGGATTCGTTGTTAAGAATCGCGATCAGGTCCTCGTCCAGGATTTCCTTCTTCTTGTCGGCCAGCCGGGTGAATTCCTTATAAACATTTTCTATTTCATCTGGAGACAGGGAATAGCCCAGTTCTTCGAATCTTTTCTTCAGCGCGTGTCTGCCGGAATGCTTGCCCAGGACTAAAGTGGAATGCTTGATACCTACAGACTCCGGCGTCATGATCTCGTATGTCATACGGCTTTTTATCATGCCGTCCTGGTGAATGCCTGCTTCGTGAGAGAATGCATTTGCTCCCACGATCGCTTTGTTCCGCTGTACCATCATGCCCGTCAATGTCGAAAGAAGTCTGCTTGCCTTGTATATCTCTTCCGTATTTACATCGCACCGGAACGGGAAAATCTCGGGTCGCGTCCGTATGGCCATGACAAACTCTTCCAGCGAGGCGTTGCCGGCACGTTCGCCGATGCCGTTGATGGTGCATTCAACCTGCCTCGCTCCATTTAGTACTGCAGCGATCGAATTTGAAACCGCCAGGCCAAGGTCGTTATGGCAATGCACGCTTAGAATCGCCTTGTCAATATTTCTTACTCTTTCGCGAACAGTCTTAATCAGGTTTCCATATTCGAAAGGGATCGCGTAACCTACGGTATCGGGTAGATTGACGACGACCGCGCCCGCGTCAATCACCGCCTCGATGATTTTGCACAGGTAATCCAGGTCGCTCCTGCTTGCATCCTCACAGCTGAACTCAACATCCTTAGTCAGTTTTTTTGCGTACTCGACCGCCTTCACCGATTGCTCGAAGACCTCTTCCCGAGTTTTCTTCAATTTGTGCTTAAGATGGATGTCACTCGTTGCGATAAAAGTATGTATCCGCGGCTTTGAAGAGTATTGAATTGCCTCGAACGCCCGGTCGATGTCGAGGGGCGTCGCCCTTGAGAGAGCGGCTATGGTCGGGCCCTTGATAGTCTTTGCAATTTCCTTGACTGCCTCGAAATCTCCTTCGGAGGCGATCGGGAAACCTGCCTCGATGATATCGACTTTCATCGCCTCGAGCTGTCTTGCCATTCGTAATTTTTCCTTTGTGTTCATGCTGCAACCGGGCGACTGTTCTCCGTCGCGCAGGGTCGTGTCGAAAATATAGATTTTGTCTTTCATTTTCTTTGATGCCTTCCTTCCTTTGTCAGGATAAGCCTGGTTCACTGAAACATGCTGTTAATTGCATCGGTGATGTCGTTGTTTGCTTTCAATTGTCTGAGATGCTTTTCGATCTGGAGGTAATGTTCGTATTTTTGGCTCGCTAGCGAACGAAACAGACGTTTGGTATCGATATCGTCGGAGACTTCAGCCTGATCGTTGTACTCCTTGATCGTTTCCATTTCGCTGTTCAGGGCTCTCTCGAGCATTTCAATTCGTGTCTGGGCTTTCATTTTGCCATCTCCATTTCACTTTTTCCCGTTCTCTACTATTTGTCGATGGAGTATGCGGGATGCCGCAAAGCGGCATTTTTTTTCTTTTCATTATCCTTCATCATCTTATAGACTATTGAGTCCACCAGCGCTTTCCAGCTGGCTTCGATGATGTTTTCAGAAACTCCAACCGTGTTCCAGTTGGATTCCTCGTCCGCTGTTTCTATTAAGACTCTGACTTTAGCGCCTGTGCCATCTCCGCCGTCGACGACTCTGACTTTGTAATCCGACAGTTTGGTAGTCGACAGGTGCGGGTAGAATTGGAGAAGCGCCTTTCGCAATGCGTTGTCGAGCGCATTGACCGGTCCATTTCCTTCGGCGGCGGTGTGTTCGATTTTGTCGCCGACTCTCAGTTTTATGACTGCCTCGGTATGCGTAATTCCTTCGTTCGTGTTCTTCTCGATAATTATGCGAAGCGCCTCGAGTTCAAACGGTATTTCTGCTTTTCCCGTATCCTTTTTCATCAGGATTTCCAACGAAGCATCGGCATCTTCAAACACATAGCCATCATTCTCGAGCGACTTTAACTCGTTTACGATCGCGTTGACTTGTCCGTTGCTTCTGGATAAATCGATCCCTAATTCCTCTGCTTTGTAGAGGACGTTGCTCTTACCCGACAAGTCGCTGACAAGAACGCGCCGGGAATTTCCGACGAGATCAGGTTCGATATGTTCGTAAGTTCGCGCCGATTTCATCACGGCGCTTACATGCACTCCGCCCTTGTGTGCGAAGGCACTTTGTCCGACGTAAGGAAGATTTTTTCTCGGCTGCAGGTTTGCTACTTCGCTTACAAATCTCGATAACTCGGTCAGAGTCTTCAACTTTGCCTCAGGCACTAACGGATGTCCCATCTTGAGCTGCAGATCCGGTATTATGGAACAGAGATTTGCATTTCCACATCTCTCTCCGAAACCGTTGATCGTGCCCTGTACCTGTACGCATCCTCCGCGAACGGCCGCAAGCGAATTCGATACCGCAAGCTCGGAGTCGTTATGTGCATGTATTCCCAGCTTCGTATTGACGGACTCCCTGGCATTCTTCACGATAGCTTCGACTTCATTCGAAAGTGTTCCGCCGTTTGTATCGCACAGGACTATGAAATCTGCGCCGGCCGACTCAGCAGCCCGAAGCGTTTTTAACGCGTATTCGGGATTAGACTTGAAGCCGTCAAAGAAATGCTCCGCATCATAGACGACTTCTTTGCCGCTGTCCTTCAAGTATTTAACAGTGGCCGAAATTATCTCGAGATTTCTTTCGTGTGTCGTTCCCAGGGCGGTAGTCACGTGCATATCCCAGGACTTCCCAAAAATTGTAACGACAGGCGTCTCTGATCTTAATAGTTGAGCGACGTTTTCGTCCGAATCCGGGGAGGCAGATGCCCGGCAGGTGCTTCCGAATGAAGCCAGCTTCGCATGTTTTAGTTTTGTCGTCTTCATTCTTTCGAAGAATTCCATATCCTTTGGATTCGATCCCGGCCAGCCTCCTTCGATGTAATCCATGCCGAAGGCATCAAGGCGGTGTGCTATTTTGATCTTGTCTTCGACGCTGAAGGAGATTTCTTCTCCCTGTGTGCCGTCGCGAAGTGTCGTGTCGTAAAGATAGATCTGCTCCATATCAACCTCAATTTTTGTCTTCAGTGATCATATAATCTTAATTATTTTTTCCAATTCTGGGGACGAAGCGAACGAACGGCAGCACCTGCCGTCCACATTTCCGAATCATGAATTTCTTTCAGTTCCTTATTCAATAATTCTCTGTAATTTGGACCGCCGGTCGATTCCAGAACGCGTTTCGTTTCGGAGCCGCTGGCAACAGCTTCATACAGTTGTTTAAATACCGGAACAACAGCAGCTTTAAATCTCGGAAGCCAGTCGAGTGCGCCGCGCTGAGCAGTCACGCTGCAATTTGCATACATCCAATCCATGCCGTTCTCGTCGACCAAACGTATCAAACTCTGTGTCAATTCTTCGACTGTTTCATTGAACGCTTCACTTGGAGTGTGACCATGTTCTCTCAGCACGTCATATTGAGCCGACATAATTCCTGCAAGTGCTCCCATCAAAACCCCGCGTTCGCCGGTTAGGTCGCTGTAGACTTCCTGCTTGAATGTGGTCGGGAATAGATAACCGGAACCGATCGCAATTCCGATTGCCAGTGTTCGCTCGGTTGCATTTCCCGTCGCATCCTGGAAAACTGCATAGCTTGAATTGATACCTGATCCTGCCAGGTAATTGCGGCGTACACTTGTTCCTGATCCTTTCGGAGCAACCATTATTACATCGATATCAGCCGGTGGAACGACTCCTGTTTGCTCTTTATATGTAATGGAAAATCCATGCGAAAAATAAAGTGCTTTCCCCTTCGTGAGAAACGGTTTCAACTTCGGCCAGATCGCTCTCTGTGCAGCATCGGAAACCAGGTATTGGATGATTGTTCCTTTTTGCGCTGCTTCCTCGATCGAGAACAACGTCTTGCCCGGAACCCAGCCGTCTTTAACGGCTTTGTTCCAATCGTCTTTAAACTCGTTAGCCTGACCGACAATCACGTTAAACCCGTTGTCGCGCATGTTTAACGATTGTGCGGGACCCTGAACACCATAGCCTATGACAGCAATGACTTCTTTCTTTAATACTTCTTTTGCTTTTGCCAGTGGGAACTCATCGCGTGTTACAACATCTTCAATGGTACCACCAAAATTGATTTTTGCCATTTCTACTTTCTCCTTTTATAGAATATGTTTTATGATTTCACAAATGCATGACGCGACTTTTGATGACGAACAGCTTTACCATCGGTCCCATCATCTGCTTCTGCCTCTCCTTGCGGAAAGGCGAAGAGACTAGAGAGGCACCGCGGTACTCAATGCTCGCTTTTCCTGCTGAGCCCTTTACTGTTAACTCTCCTACAACCTTTTTCATACCGTTCCCTCGAACTCGCGTTTCAATGCTACTTGACCTGTCCGGGCGATTTCTTTTATGCCGAAAGGCGCAAGCATCTTTATCATCGCGTCGACTTTTTTCTCGTTACCGGTTGCCTCGATCGTCAGAGAGCGTGGACTTATATCAACTATTTTAGATCTGAAAATCTCGGAGATCTGCATGAGCTCAGGACGAGAATTTCGGTTCGCCGCTACCTTGATTAGTATCAGCTCTCTTTCTACGAATCCCTCATAGGTGAGATCCGCCACTTTCGTGACGTCGATAAGTTTGTTAAGCTGCTTGATAATCTGTTCGATGACATCGTCGTCACCTTTCGAAACGATAGTTACTCGTGCTACAGAATCGTCTTCGCTTGTACCGACTGAGATGCTGTCGATGTTGTAGCCGCGTGCGCTGAATAACCCGACAATCCTGTTCAAAGCGCCGAATTTGTTTTCGACCAGGATGGAGATAGTGTGCTTTTTCACTTCACCGCCTCCGCCTGAGACTTTGCCAACTTCAATTCCTTGACCGACTTTGGATAGTCAACCATTTGCGTGACGCTTGTGCCGGCAGGAATCATCGGGAAGACGTTGTCTTCCTCCATGGTCTTGAAATCAATCAACACAGGGCGGTCATTTATCTTGAAAGCTTCCTTCAAGATTGGAACAACTTCGTCGGTCTTATATGTTATGAATCCTTTCGCACCGAACGCATCCGCAATTTTCGCGAAGTCGGGATTTGTGCCGAGGGATACATGGCTGTAGCGTTTCTTGTAGAACATATCCTGCCACTGCCTGACCATTCCGAGATAACCATTATCCAGTATTATAATTTTGATTGGGAGTTTGTTTCCGACTGCGGTCGTGAGTTCTTGAATATTCATCTGGAATCCACCGTCGCCGCTGATACTGACAATCGGCCTGTCTTTCACGCCGAACGCCGCTCCGATTGCGGCGGGAAATGAGAACCCCATTGTTCCCAATCCTCCTGAGGTAATGTTCGATCTGGAGTTTTTGAATTTATAAAATTGTGCAGTCCACATTTGATTCTGTCCGACATCGGATGTGACGATAGCATCGCCGTTTGTCAACTCGTAAATCTTCTCGATCACATATTGAGCGCGAATCTGGTCGCCATTTTCGTACCGTAGTGGATGTTCAACGGCCCATTCTTTTATTTGATTGAGCCACCCTTTAGTGTCCAGCGGCTGCACAAGCGGAATTAACCTTTCGAGAACATGCCGAACGTCGCCGACTATTGGAACGTCAACTTTTACATTTTTTGCAATTGCAGATGGGTCGATGTCGATGTGGATTTTTTGAGAGTTGGGGGAGAAGGTTTTGGGATTGCCGGTAACACGGTCGTCGAACCTCGCGCCGATCGCGATCAGACAATCACACTGGTCAACCGCGGTATTTGAATACCACGTTCCATGCATTCCTAACATTCCCATTGATAATTCATCGTCAGCAGGGAAGGCCCCTAATCCCATCAACGTCATAGCCACGGGCGCGTTTAATTTTTTTGCCAGGTTGTACAATTCCTTTGAGGCATTTGAATTGACGACGCCACCGCCCACATATAACACCGGCTTCTTCGATGAATTTATAATTTCGACGGCCTTGTTGATTTGTCCCATGTGCCCGAAATAAAATGGATGATAACCCCGAAGTTTCACTTCCTTTGGATAATTGAATGCCGTCCTGGATGCCATGACATCTTTCGGCATATCGACGACAACAGGCCCCGGCTTTCCGGTGGACGCGATGTGGAATGCTGCCTTTATGGTCCATGCAAGCTCGCGGACGTCTTTAACCAGGAAATTATGTTTTGTGATTGAGCGGGTAATTCCGATTATGTCGGCTTCCTGAAAAGCGTCGTTGCCGATGAGGTGAGTCGCAACCTGCCCGGTGAAAACTACGATCGGCACAGAGTCCATGTAAGCATCGGCGATGCCCGTCACCGTGTTTGTCGCGCCCGGTCCCGATGTTACGAGAACCACGCCGACATTACCTGTCGCCTTTGCGTAACCCTCAGCCGCATGCACCGCGCCTTGTTCATGCCGCGTCAGAATATGCTGGATATGTGACATGTCGTGCATCGCGTCATAAACACCGATTACCGCGCCGCCGGGATATCCGAAAATATATTCTACATTTTCTTCCATCAGGCATTTGACGAAGATCTCGGCGCCTGTCAATTCATTGCTACTCATTGTTTAAATCTCCTTTTGCCGAGGACATTTCTTCACGAAAAGAAATCCATCGGTCATTTTTGGTTTACGGAATCTGCCTCATCTTGTCGTCCAAGAATCTCGGACGGATTCACATTTAAGTTTGTCAGCCTCACCCTCGGCATAGTTCTCAGCTTCAGGTTATTCCCTTTACGACAATGTGGTTTTTAAATTAGGCTTGCTTCTGGGGAATAACCTTCGGCTATTTAGCTAATAATGCCGAGAAGTATATTCCCCCCGCTAAGGAGGAGGAGAATAAGGATTGATACTACAGAAATGAGGCTAAGAATGGACAAATCGACGGACTCATACAGCGGCAACGAGACGCATTCCGCTGTCATGCCAACTGATCGATATGTAGAGTCGCTGTCGTTCATTTTCTTCACTTTAATAATACGGAATTGTCGGACAGATGTCAATAGTTTTATCGGAAAAATTTTAGAAAAATAAAACTATTCGGGGTTTATTGATGGTCGTTTGGTCCGGAAGCTTTGTTTGGCAGCGAGCCGATTCTGAATCTTTTGACAACGAAGTCGCAATCGGAGCATTGGCGACGGGGTTTGTTTCTTAGTCTGCTCGTTGATAACTTTTCATGCTTGAGGAATTAACTTCAAAAATGGAGCCGCAAGGCTCATGATGGGAAAGAGAAGCTAGAATAATTACAGGAGAAAAAATGAGTGGGGAAAAACGAAGAATACTATGGGTAGATGACGAAATAGAGCTGCTGAAGCCTCATGTGATCTTTCTTAAGGATAAAGGTTTTAATGTCGATACCGCCACTAACGGCCAGGATGCAATAGAACTGGTTAAGCAAAATTTCCGCAATGAAAATTACGACTTGATCCTCCTTGACGAGATGATGGCAGGGATGGGAGGGTTAAACACGCTTGAGGTCATAAAAGGAATTGCGCCGGAAATACCGGTTGTAATGATAACCAAAAATGAAGCCGAGTCGCTGATGGAGGAAGCCATAGGTCAAAAGATCAGCGACTATTTGACGAAGCCAGTAAATCCAAGCCAGATACTTTTGACGGCAAAAAAAATCATCGATGGCCATCGGATTGCCGGAGAGCGTGTCTCCAGAGATTATGTCGCAGAATTTCGAGAAATATCCGCTCAACTGGATGGAGACGTCTCGTATTCTGACTGGATCGACATTCACCAGAAGCTAACCCGTTGGGAAATGGAAATCGATGAGCATCCTGAAATCGGATTGAAGGATTCTCTGATGGATCAAAGGAAAGCCGCGAATGCTTCCTTCGGCAAATACATCGACAGGGTTTACAGGGACTGGGTGACCAAGAAGACCGACCGCCCGAAGCTTTCGCAGGAGGTTTTCGAGACTTTTGCCATTCCTAGGATGAAGCCGGGCAAATCGGTCGTGTTCATCGTAATCGACTGCATGAGGCTGGACCAATGGCTGATCATGGAAGAATTCCTCCGCGATTACTTCGCGATCAGCAAGCAGTTCTACTATTCACTTCTACCGACGGCAACGCCATATTCTCGCAACGCGATATTCAGCGGGATGTACCCGCTGGAGATGGAGAACCGTTTTCCCGAGATTTGGGACAAAGGGAATTCCGACGACGACTCGAGCAGGAATCGTTTCGAGAAGGAACTGCTCACGGATTTGCTTCAGAGAAAACGATTGAGGGTAGAGCCGAAATATGTTAAGATCATCGATCCTGATTTCGGTAAAAATATTGTGTCCAATGTTTCGAGCTATGCACGTCTGCCATTGACTGCCATAGTCGTGAATTTCGTCGACATACTGGCACACTCCCGGTCCGATTCGGACGTCCTGAAGGAAATTGCACCTGATGAGAGCGCATATCGTTCGCTGACGAGATCGTGGTTTCAGCATTCATATCTCTTGGATCTTTTCAAGGCACTTGCCCAGACAGATGCAACCGTGGTTGTGACGACCGACCATGGAAGCGTAAGAAGCATGCGGGGCTCGAAGGTACTTGGAGACAGGGAGGCATCGACGAACCTGCGATATAAGTTCGGCCGCAATTTGAAGTGCGACGACAGGCAGGCTATCTTTGTCAAGAACCCGGAGGACTATATGCTGCCGAGGCGCGGCGTCACGATAAACTACATAATAGCCAAGGAAGATTTCTATTTTGTCTATCCGACCGACTATCATAAGTATCTCGAGCAATACCATGATAGCTTTCAGCACGGCGGAATTTCCCTCGAGGAAATGATTCTGCCGGTTGTGTTTCTTGATCCGAGATAAGATTTACCCCCGGACATGGAGATCTTGATTTCAAAGAGCGAGGAAGAGACTATCAGGCTCGGGAGCGAATTTGCAAAGAAGCTGAAATCAGGTGGCGTTGTCGCTCTTTACGGCGACCTCGGTTCCGGCAAGACTCAATTTGTCAAAGGAGTCTGTCGTTTATTCGATGTGAAAGAAGTTGTAAACAGCCCGACTTTTACTATCGTAAATGAATATCATGGCACAATGCCGACCTCAAAGGAATCTATTCGGGTTTTCCACATAGATTTGTACAGATTAAAGAATATAGAAGAGATTTTCGGGATTGGTTATTATGAATATCTTGAGTCGGGCGGAATCTGTCTGGTCGAGTGGGCCGAAAAACTCGACGGTATTATCCCGGAGGAACGGTTTGACGTTAAATTTTCCGTAGTTGATGAAACGACCCGGGAGATTACTCTGGCTGACGTCGGCGGCAGGAATTGATCATGCGTAGAATACTTGCCATCGAAACCGCAACCAAAGTCTGCTCGGTCGCAGTTGCCGATGAGTGTGAAGTGCTCGGAGAGTTTTCGCTTTTCGTTCCACAAGTTCACGCCGAGCGCCTTATAGTAATGACAAGCAATTTGATCGAGAATTTGAGACTCACATACAGTGATCTCGATGCGGTAGCGGTTTCCATTGGTCCGGGAAGTTTTACGGGATTAAGAATCGGACTGAGTGTGGCGAAAGGAATAGCTTATGGACAGGACAAGAAGCTGATCGCGATCCCTACACTGGAGGCTATAGCCCGGCTGCTTCGGGATCGTGCCGGCCCGGAGAAAACGATTGTGCCGGTGCTCCGCGCACGCGCAGACGAGTTTTATTATTCATCATTTCTGGTGAAGAATTCGGAATTGAAAATGAGAACGGGCTACGGAATAGCCGATGCCGACTCGATTATCGCGGAATTTTCTTCGGAGACCTTCTTCATCGGAGAAGGCGCCGTGGAATTATCGAAACATGAAGGCGCGAAGAAAAAATTTGGAGCCGGGCGATTTATAGATATTCCAGCTTCCGCCAAAGAAGTTGCGCTTGCTGCGCAAGTGAAACTTGAGAGAGAAGAATTTGACGACGTAGAATCCCTGGTGCCGATGTACCTGAAGGATTTTATCGCAATCAAGGGGAAATCGTTTCCGAACGGGATCCATTTGGACAATAAATTATTGGAGAAGATCTGATGTCGTGGTTCAAGCGTTCAAAACAAAATATCGTGTCCGCAGAAAAAAAGGATTTGCCTGAAGGGTCGTGGGTGAAATGTGAGAAGTGCGGCGAGATGCTTCACAAGTCCCAGCTCGAAGACAACCTGTGGACCTGCAACAAATGTAATTTCCATTTCAGAATCGGGAGCAAAGAGTATTTCCAGATTCTGCTTGACAAGAAAACGTTTAAGGAAACCGACAAGGGTTTGAAATCGAACGACCCTCTAAAATTTGTTGATACGAAATCTTACAAAAAAAGGCTGGACGAAGTTCGCAGGAAAACCGGCCTTGTAGATGCAGTCAGAACCGGAACCGGTGAAATCAGCGGACATAAAGTTGTCATTGGCTGCATGGATTTCCAATTTATCGGCGGAAGTATGGGGTCTGTTGTCGGAGAAAAAGTTGCACGATCGATTGACCGCGCTGAGAAGTACAAGAAACCGCTGGTATTGATTTCTCAAAGCGGCGGTGCACGGATGATGGAGGCGGCCATCTCACTTATGCAGCTCGCCAAGACGAGTGCGAGACTGACCCGACTCCATAAGGCGCGTGTACCGTATATTTCCGTGCTCGTCGATCCGACAACGGGCGGCGTTACGGCCAGCTTTGCCATGCTTGGTGATTTCAACATTGCCGAACCCGGTGCGCTGATCGGATTCGCCGGGCCGCGCGTCATCAGGCAGGCCGTCGGAAAAGATCTGCCTGATGGCTTTCAGCGGTCGGAATTCTTGCTCGACAAGGGATTTGTCGATCTTATCGTTCACAGAAAAGAACTGAAGTCGAGGCTGACGCAGCTTTTGGAATTATTAGAATCGTGAGATTCCCATGATAATTAGAATCGTCGGCGTTCCTATGGATCTCGGGGCCGGAAGACGCGGAGTGGACATGGGACCTTCGGCGCTTCGGATAGCGGGACTCGCGGAACGACTTCGAGAGATAGGTCATACGGTTTGCGACGATGGGGATATTCCGGTCAAAGTTCCCGAAAGTCAGGAAATGGGCGACAAGAAGTTAAAGTATCTTCCCGAAATAGTCCGCGTGGCTACTATACTGGCACATAAGGTCGAAGATATCATGGAGCATAAGGAATTCCCGCTTGTTCTTGGAGGCGATCATTCAATAGCGATGGGTACTATTTCGGGTTTGTCAAATTACGCGACGAAGCACAATCTGCGCTTCGGAGTAATATGGATCGACGCGCATGCCGACATGAACACGGTCGAGACAACTCCTTCCGGCAACATTCACGGGATGCCGTTAGCCGCCGTCCTCGGGGAAGGCGCTCGCGAACTGACAACCATCGGCGGCGATTTCAGAAAAGTTGATCCTAGAAACGCAGCCCTTGTCGGAGTGAGAGATGTGGATACTGCAGAAAAGGAAATCGTCAAGAGGACTGGAATCGCGCATTACACCATGGCTGATATCGACAAATACGGAGCGCACAAGATTATCAACAAAGTGTTGAAAGAATTTAGAGAAAGAGTCGACTTGCTCCATGTTAGTTTTGACATAGATTCGGTCGATCCGACCGTAGCTGCCGGCGTCGGGACTCCCGCGCCGGGAGGCCTAAGTTATCGTGAAACGCATCTGATAATGGAAACTATCGCGGATTGCGAGTGCATGAGTTCGCTCGAAGTAGCAGAGGTGAATCCGATTTTTGATGTCAAGAATCAATCTTCAGCGTTTGCTGTGCAAGTGATTGCCTCGGCGCTTGGGAAAAAAATAATTTAGCCGCTGTGAAGACAATTGCCGGTATAATTGAGATGCAGGCCGTTTCAGACAAGCTGCGGCTGGATGGAAGGAAGATCGGCTTCGTTCCAACGATGGGAGCCTTGCATGAAGGACATCTGAGTCTTGTCGATCATGCCAGGGAGCTCTCAGATGTTGTCGTCATGTCAATCTTTGTCAACCCGACGCAGTTCGGTCGCGGAGAGGACTTCGAACAGTATCCCCGCGATCTGCAAAAAGATCGGAGGCTTGCTGAGTCTCGCGGAGTCGATTATATATTCGCTCCGTCAGAAACGGAAATGTACCCCGAAGAACCTCTGACGTATGTGGAAGTACAGAAAGTTTCCCAGTTACTCGAAGGTGAATTTAGATTGGGGCATTTCAAAGGCGTCACAACCGTAGTGGCAAAGCTGCTCAATATCGTGAAGCCGCGTGTCGTCGTGTTTGGCCAGAAGGATGCGCAACAGGCATTCATCATAAAAGAAATGGTGAAGGATCTGAATTTTGACCTGGAGATTGTCATCGCGCCGATCGTACGGGAGAAAGATGGGCTTGCGATGAGTTCAAGAAACGTTTATTTGTCGCCGGACCAGAGAAAGAGGGCGACCGTGCTTTACCGCTCTTTGAAACTTGCCGAATCGATGATAACCGGTGGAGAGACAAACCTTGTCAAGGTGCGCGCGGCAATGCTTAAGCTGATAAACAACGAGCCGGATGGGAAGATAGATTATGTAAGTTTTGTCGATCCCGCCAACTTTGAAAAGGTTGAAAACGCCGAGATGCTCACACAGGTCCTTTCATTGATAGCCGTTCGATTTGGACAGACGAGGCTGATAGATAACATGCTGGTGAAGGTTGTGAAAAACTTGGAGTGATGGAATTTCGTTGGAACATGTCATCTTGCCGGAATAAGGATTTGTTATTTGATTCGTAGTTGGTTTTGGAAGACTTGATGAAAGTAAATGAACTCGACTCGCTTATAGAAAAGCTGCCTGAGTCACCTCGATTCGAAGGTGAGGAGGAATATTCGATCTCGGCGGTACTTCTCCTGCTGATCACCATCAACGAGGAGCTGCACATTTTGTTCGAAAAACGTTCGGCAGCAATAAGACAGGGTGGAGAGATATCTCTTCCCGGCGGGCGATTGGACGCCAATGACAGAGCGTTCGAGGAAACCGCAATCCGCGAGACGACAGAAGAGGTCGGAATTCCTGCTGATCGTATTCGGATAATTGGTAAACTCGATTCGGTATTCGCACCGATGGGTGCGCTGGTGCATGTTTTTGTCGCTGTGTCAGACGTGAGACCGGATGATATTCAAGCTAATCCTGGAGAAGTTGAAAAGACATTCTTGATTCCCGTGTCATTTTTTCAGAAGAATCAGCCGGAAGAGTTTAAAGTTATGACTGAAGTGCATCCGGCCTACATAGATAAAACCACCAAGAAGGAAGTCGTCCTTTTCCCGACGAAAGAGTTAGGTCTTCCCGAACGCTACTGGAATTCGTGGGGCGGATTCAAACACAATATCTTTGTTTACCGCACCGATGAAGGAACGATATGGGGAATTACAGCGCGAATTGTTCGGGATTTCATTAGAAAGCTTTGAGCTTTACTTTCTTATCCTCGAGCTGACTCAAAAGAATTCTTGATTGAAAAACCACTTGGAGAGAATATGAAACACATTCCGCAAAAATATTTTGTCATTAGCATTGCTCCTCTATTGTTTTTGTTTGGCTTTGGTCGAAGTGCCTCGTTTGCCCAGGGCAACGGCGGCTGGCAGCATTTGAACTACGCGATCTTCTTCACGTCCAGGGATGTGGATAGTCTTCTCGTCGATTCGGTGCAATTCCATAAGACCATGAACTACTTTGGGCCGGTCAAACCACGAAGAGTTTACCTTGACGGAGAGGGGCGTGATGGAGGAGTAAATGTCCCGCTCCTGCAGAGGATTGCTGCGAGGTTTCGTGCCATGGGTATCGACCCGGAGGGCGCGATGGTTCCGACGTCGCGGTTTGGTCCCTCGGTCTACAATAATCCGGAGGACCTCGAGTCGCTCAAAGAGCGAATGCAGGGACTCGCTAAAGTCTTTGATGAGATAATCCTTGATGATTGGCTTTTCACGGTCGCCACCGATTCCGCGAGCGTTGCGGATCGTGGCAGCATGAGCTGGCCGGAGTACCGGACAAAACTGCTTCTTGAACAAACCAAGAAATACATTATCGATCCTGCGAAGGAAGTAAATCCCAAAGTCAACATCATCATAAAATATCCGAACTGGTACGAGGGATTCGGAGAGAACGGATACGATATTTATAACGAGACCCGCCAGTTTGACAAAATGGCGGTCGGCATAGAGACTCGCGTGCCGGAAGCTCAGCACCAGCACATACCGATTTACAGCGGCTATGTTTTGCAGAAATGGGAGTCGAGCGTCGATCCTTCAAAATGGGTTGGCTCATGGCTGGATAATTATGGAATGAAAGGAGCGTACGACGATTACAACGCACAGGTGTGGCAGGCGATCATGGCACAGTCTCCGGAGATAATTCTATGGTGTGCGGGACAACTCTGGCCGACAAATCCTTCAAGCGACGTCTATCCTCATTTTACCAAGGAGCTTCCTGAGTTCAACCGTGTTGCAGGAATGCTTCAAGGCATGCCGCGCGGAGTGCCAATCTACCTGCCGTATGGTTCCGCCGGTGAGTATAATATTTTTGGATACCTTGGAATGGCTGGAATCCCGCTGAAACCCGTCGCCGAATTTCCCAAGGAGAGTCAAAGTGCAATCTTTTGTCTTAATTCATTAAAGGATACCAGCCTCGCTGATGAAATGCTCGGTCGATTGCGCGAGGGCAAAGATGTGTTTATGACTTATAGTCTGTGGAGGAGATTGCGCCGCACTGAATTCAAGAATACCTTGAGTCTACTTGATTACAACGGCATTGCTACTTCGGATAAATTTGGTTTGTTGGACTACGGGTACAGGGAGAGAACCGTAACGGCGGACAGGCAATTTACTTTTCCCGGCGTCGAAGCCACGACCTGGCCTGAAAGCCGTGACGTTACACTTTCAAGCCGGGACTATGATTTCTCTGTCTTAATGAGAGTTCCGTACCTCAAAGGAACGCTTTATGTCCTGAACATGCCGGAAGATTATTACGACCTCCTTGAGCTTCCGACCGACGTTCTAAATGCGATCAGAAGATCGTTTGTCATGGACCTCGGAGTTGAATTTGACGGACCGGGACACATCGCTATGTACCCATTTGGCGATAAACAGTATGTTCTCTACAATATGAGCGACACGGAAGCGCCGGTCAATCTCAGGTTTTATAAAGAAGTTCCCGGATCCGGCTGGAAGAATCTTGTGAGCGATGAATCGCTGGAAGTGAAGCAAGATACTTCCCTCGTTCGTTTCAGAGGCCCGGTTATAAGTGAGGTTTCTCTCGAGCTAAAGCCGTATGGGATAGCCGTCGTACAGGCTCCTTAAATTGCATCTTAGGTCGTATCTGGTTAAATTTTTATGAAAAAAATTTGGAGGATTTAAATGGCAATTAACGTCGGCATTAATGGTTTCGGCCGAATTGGAAGAAACTTATTTAGAGCTGCATACAAAAACAAAGATATTAATATCGTAGCAGTAAATGATATTACAGATGCGAAGACCCTTGCGCATCTTCTGAAATATGATTCTGTTTTGGGAATTTTTGCCGGAGACGTCGCGGCGAAAGACGGCGAGATCGTCGTTGATGGAAAACCCGTGAAAGTTCTTTCTGAGAAGGATCATCACAACCTGCATTGGAAAGACCTCGGCGTCAGCGTTGTTGTTGAATCGACAGGCCTGAAGCATTTCACGAATGGCGATGAAGCGAAAACACATATTGCCAACGGCGCTAAGAAGGTGATCATATCCGCTCCAGCAAAGGTGTTTGATCTGACAGTTGTTCTCGGCGTCAATGATAATCTCTACGATCCGAAGAAACACAACATACTTTCAAATGCGAGCTGCACCACGAACTGCCTTGCACCGGTCGTGAAAGTCTTGAGAGATTCTTTCGGAATAAAGAAGGGGTTGATGACGACGATCCACTCTTACACGAACGATCAGCGCATCCTTGACCTTCCGCACTCCGATCTGCGACGCGCTCGTGCCGCCGCTCTCTCGATGATTCCTACTTCGACAGGAGCAGCGAAGGCAATCGGTCTGGTCATGCCCGACTTGAAGGGCAAGATGGACGGCTTTTCGATGAGAGTCCCAACGCCGAATGTCAGTGTCGTCGACGTTGTTGTCGAAGCCGACAAGGCGACGACCAAGGAAGAAGTTAACAAGGCACTCAAAGCCGCTTCTGAATCAGGCCCGCTGAAAGGAATCCTTGGCTACAGCGAAGAGCCGCTTGTCTCCATCGATTACAAAGGCGATCCGCGCTCTTCTATCGTCGATGCACTTAGCACCATGGTCATCGTCAATATGATAAAAGTTATATCATGGTACGACAACGAGTGGGGCTATTCCAACCGCGTAGTCGATCTGGTGAAAAAAGTCGGCTTGATGCTCGACTAGAACGAATGAAATTAGGTAGGTCGACCAAAGACGGTCGACCTACTCTCATTGAATAGGCGGTGGGCGGCTGGTCCGGAGGAGCTCCTTCGGAGAAGTATCTCCCGGTCGATTATTTGCACAAGTGTTCGGGATCTTGTGAGCGCCTGGCGTCATCCGGTCATTCAAATAATTTCCCACGGGACTTTGCGGTGATCGATGTTTTAATGATTTAGGATGGAAATTGAACCTGTTTTTTATCTTCTTGCCTATCGTGTTTGCTCTTAACCAAGATGCCGCCCAAAGCACATATACAGCGAGGGAGGTATTCGAAAAGGGGAAGGTGCGGGCAATGGAAATCGACAGCAGTCTGAAACATGTCGATGTACAATTCATGCAGGAAATAGAATTCAAATCCCGCGGCGGAGACAAGGACGATCTTGTTTTCAATATTACCGTCAGGCGTGGAAAATTTGAGCGGCAGATTGTTTCTAGTACCGTCGTGAACGGCGATCGATTCAACGGCGGCTATGATGCTTTCGATAAGATGTTCCTTCTATCGGAATATTTCGATGAAGACGGCAAGACCTTGAGTTCGTGCGAGTTTCAAGATCAGGATTGCAGCAACTGCTATGGAATAAATTTTACTTTTTCGAAATCTTCGGATCTGAGCGATCCTCTCAACGTGGTCTCCGCGTCGTTTACTGCCGATGATTTTAGTCCGATGACAATCGACGAGCAGATAACGGGCTTGCCGCTCGGCGCGGAATTCGATAACGACGTAAAAGTCACTTACGACAAGAACTTGAATATGTGTTACCCCGAAAGCATCGTGATGCGTGTTTACGCGCACCTATTTTTCTTGAAGGGCGAAATCGCGGTAGTAACTATCAAGAATAAAGATCTGAAAAGAATTTAAGCAAACACGCAGAGTCTTTGCGTCTCAACAAGGAGAAAAAATGGAAACAACTTTCAACAAAAAAACTATCGATGACATTGATGTAAAAGGCAAGAAAGTTCTGGTCAGGGTTGATTTCAATGTACCGCTGGATGAGAATAAAAAAGTTACCGATGATAAGCGAATTGTCGAATCATTGCCGACGATCAGGAAGATTTTGAAAGACGGCGGCATGCCGATCTTGATGAGCCATCTCGGCCGTCCTAAGGGCAAGCCGAAGCCGGAATTCTCGCTTGCTCCGGTTGCGAAGAGATTAGGCGAACTTTTATCTTCTAATGTAATAATGGCCGCCGATTGCATAGGGGCCGAGGCAAAGAAGGCTGTTGCATCCGCGAAGCCGGGTGATGTGGTTCTCCTTGAAAACCTTCGCTTCCATGCTGAAGAGGAAGCAAATGACGAAAACTTCTCCAAGGAGTTGGCTTCGCTTGGCGATGTTTATGTGAACGATGCTTTCGGGAGCGCTCACCGCGCGCACGCTTCGACTGAAGGCGTGACCCGTTTCTTGAAGCCCGCGGTCGGCGGTTACCTCATGCAGAAGGAATTACAATATCTCTCGCAGGCAGTCGAAAATCCAAACCGTCCTTACGTCGCGATCATCGGCGGGGCGAAGATCTCCGGCAAGATCGATGTCATCAACAACCTTCTCGGCAAAGTAGACGCTCTCATCATAGGCGGCGGAATGATGTTCACTTTCTTGAAGGCGATGGGGAAGGAAATCGGCAATTCGATTTTGGAAGCCGACAAAGTTGATCTTGCAAAAGGGTTGGTGCAGAATAAGAAGCTTCTTTTGCCGGTAGATTGTGTTGTTGCCGATAAATTTGAGAACACCGCCGCGAAAAAAATCGTAACCGTAGATGCGATCCCGCAAGGCTGGGTTGGGATGGACATCGGTCCCAAAAGCATCGACCTTTTCCGCAGTGAGATAATCAAATCCAAAACTGTAGTCTGGAACGGACCGATGGGCGTATTCGAAATGGATAACTTCGCCGCAGGCACGAAAGCTATCGCCGATGCGCTCGTTGAGGCAACAAAGAAGGGCGCTTCGACAATTGTCGGCGGAGGCGATTCAGCCGCAGCTATTGCCAAATTCGGCCTGGAGAAGAGTGTTTCGCACGTTTCGACGGGAGGCGGAGCCTCTTTGGAATTCCTCGAAGGAAAGATTCTTCCGGGCGTCGCGGCGCTTGATAATAAATAAAGACCAGGATGAAAAGTGAAGAGCCAGGATAAAAATGGAGAAAGTTTTCAAAAATTCAGGATTGACTTTTCACTTATGTTGCCGTGAAACGGATGGAGACGTGAAATTGTTCAATAAAACAGAGAGAATATGAGTTATTACACGAATTACTCCGGCTATTACACGCCTCCGTCGAGTTTCAGATTCTTCCCGAAGGGGATGAAATTCCTCCTCGTAGCTAACGTCGGCATTTTTATATTCCAGCTTTTTCTCCAGTTCGGATTGAGGATCGGCGACGTTTACCTGTACAATATTTTTCTCGGCGTGCTCGCTCTTGACCCGATCGGCCAGGGGTTCATGCCGTGGCAGCTGGTCACATATATGTTTCTTCACGGCGGGTTCTTTCACATTTTTTTCAACATGCTCGCACTCTGGATGTTCGGAGTCGAGCTGGAAAACGTCTGGGGGACACGAAGATTTCTTACCTATTATTTTCTTTGCGGCATCGGTGCGGGGCTTTCGAACTTATTCATCGCGCCGCTGTTCACGATTCCAGGTCCGACCATAGGTGCATCGGGGGCAATTTACGGAATCCTGATCGCCTTCGGGATGCTGTTCCCCGAAGCGCCGGTATTCATTTATTTTCTTTTCCCGATCAAGGCGAAATATTTCGTCGCGATTTATTTTGGGATGGAATTGGTTTACGGCGTGTCGGGCTCACAGGACGGAGTGGCGCACTTCGCGCATCTCGGCGGTGCCGTCGTCGGATTGGTCTATCTCATGGCGTATAGAAGATCGATCCCTGCATTTGACAGAATAACAGACTCCCTTAAACGGACTGCGGGCGGGATCCAGCAGAGGCTTCGAACCAAGAAATCCTTCGGAAACAGGGAAATAATTTCTGATGTCTACTTTGAAGAGATGAAAAAAAAACCGGGCTCAGACGAGAACAAGTTCGACCAGGATAAGCTGGACGAGATACTTGACAAGATCAGCGCATCCGGGTATGATTCGCTGACCGAAGACGAGAAGAAAATATTGTTCAATGCGAGTAAGAAACTGAATTGAAAACAAGAAACTAGAAGTGAAAAGCGGTCAGGTAAGGAGACAGAGCGATTTGATTTTTGACTTTTCACAACTAACCGATTTTTGAGGATACGATGATAGATTTGCCGGTGATTTCAGAAAAAACAGAAACACATGTCCAGCACGAAGTGAGGTTCCCGCTTCGAAAGTCTCGGAGAGTTCACATAGGGAATGTGCCGGTCGGCGGCGGTGCGCCGATCTCTGTACAGACCATGACGAAGACAAAGACCTCCGACGTAGATGCAACCGTGAAACAAATAATCGATGCCGCCGATGCCGGATGTGATATTGTGCGTGTTACCGTGAACGATAAAGAAGCCGCTGCAGCGATCGGAGAAATAGTCAGGCAGTCGCCGATTCCCGTTGTTGCGGACATCCATTTTAATCACGTCTTTGCATTGAAAGCTCTTGAAGCAGGGATCGCGAAGGTCAGACTGAATCCGGGCAACATCGGAAGCGTCGACAGAATCCGTCAAGTACTGAGTCTTGCGAAGGAGCGCAAGGTGCCGATAAGGATCGGTGTTAATTCAGGCTCACTCGAGAAAGACATCCTTGAGAAACACGGTTACCCGACCGCCGAAGCACTTTATGAAAGCGCAATGCGGCATGTCGGGATTTGTGAGGAAAACGATTTTCACGACATAATTATTTCCGTGAAATCAACCGACGTAAGGTTGATGATCGAAGCTTACAGGTTGATCGCACAGAGAACCGAGTACCCTCTCCACCTCGGCGTAACCGAGGCAGGACCGACCCGTATCGGCACTATAAAATCTTCGGTTGGCATCGGGACGCTCCTCGCGGAAGGAATCGGCGACACGATAAGAGTTTCCTTGACAGACGATCCGCCGAAGGAAGTTGAAGTCGGCAAGGAGATACTGCGTTCGCTGGGACTCGCGACGAGGAATGTTGAGCTGATTGCATGTCCGACATGCGGGAGACTTGACGTCGATCTTTTTTCGATCACGCGCGCGCTTGAAGACAGGCTGGCCGGAATGAAGAAGCCCGTGAAGATCGCGATACTGGGATGTGTTGTAAATGGTCCTGGCGAGGCGAGCGAAGCGGACATCGGTGTTGCCTGCGGAAAAGGTGTAGGTATCCTGTACCGCAAAGGCGAGGTGGTGCGCCGCGTCAAAGAAGAAGAGATCGTGAATGCGGTCGTCGAAGAGGTCGAAAAGTTTCAGCCGGAAACCAATTAAGAATTTCAAGATTAGTCAAAGTCAATCTCGGCCCGGTCGAGCGGCGCCCTTGCCATACTTAGAATTTATAACTCAAGACTGAGAATTCTCTAAATTGGATTGCGTTTTTTGCAAAATAGCAGAGGGAAAATCCCCGGCAGATTTTGTTCTAAAAGACGGCGACGTCTTCGCAATCAGAGACAGGCATCCCGTTGCTCCCACTCATATTCTGATCATTCCTAAGAAACACATTTCAAGTCTGGTGGAGCTGGACCGCGCCGGTGACTCCTCCCTGATTTCTAAGATGATCTCGACCGCTGTCGAGGTCGCGGAAAAAGTTTCGCTATCGGAACGAGGGTTCAGACTGGTTTGGAATTGCCGGACGGAAGGAGGCCAGACAGTCGATCATATTCATATTCACCTGATCGGCGGCAGACAGATGAAGTGGCCGCCGGGGTAATGGAAAATGAATCGCGCGATTTTTGTCGTTTGGTTTCTGCCGCTCATTTTCATGGGAATTGCTTTTTATGTCCTGCTCGACAGTGACGTCTCATTGGGGGTGAAGGTCGCGTTCTCGGTTGTTCCGTTTTTGATCTGGATGTTTGGCGGAATTGCCATATACCGTGAATACCGCGAACAGGAAAAAGAACGGCGCAAAGAGGATGAGATTCTTCGGGAGGCAAAAAGGATTCTCGATGCAAAGAACCACCACGAAGAAAAGCAGGAATGAAAGAGCCTAAAATACAGTGATGGAGCAGAGAGCGGAGGGCTGAAGCGTGAATTCCAATTTTATCGGCGCGTACTGGTACATTTTTGTTGCTCACGCTATTGCGTGCGCCGTCCTCTCGGCGTTCATTGCGAAGTTTAAATGGCGGGATCAGGGAAATTGGTTTGTGTTTGGACTGATAGGAGGAATTTTCGCGGTCATCGTCCTGCTTGTTGTGAAGAAACTCAGAGAACCGCCGAAGAACAATCTTCTCCTCGATGCGGATCATCATCTAAGAAGCGGTTGGCGCGTCCTGTTGTATTTCGTAACTATCATTGTCGTGTATTATTTGCTGGCGGTTCTTGCAAACCAAACGCGTGTTGTCCCGCCCCAGTCGCTCTTATTCCTTTTTTACATTGCTGTTGTTCTGGCCACTGTCCTCATGTTGAGGTTCGTCGATAAAAGAAAGTTCATCTCCATCGGGTTTCCGTCTCACGGCAAGATCTGGAAAGAGATATCATTAGGATTTTTGATAGGGTCGCTGTTGATCGGAATTGTTGCTGCGGCGGAATTGTCTGTAGGTGCGTTGAAGTTGACGATACGGCCAGGTGTGGGGGTTGTTTTGCTGCTACGAAATTTCAGCCTGAGTTTTATCTTCTTTGCCTATTTTGCTATAGGTGAGGAACTAATCTTTCGCGGCTATCCGTTCCAGGCTCTCATTCAGGGGATGGGACAGGTCGCCGCAACGATTTTGATGTCGATGATTTTTGGGATTCTTCATTTAGCCAACCCCGACGCCAATTTTTTTTCCACGGTGAATACCGTTCTTGCCGGAGTGCTCCTCAGTGTGGCATACTTGAAAACCAGAACGCTCTATTTCCCGTTCGGACTCCACTTTGCGTGGAATTTCGTGCAGAGTTTCTTGCTGTCGCTGCCTGTAAGCGGGCTTTTGACAAATCGGACCCTCTTCATTCCGACGGATTACGGCCCCGACTGGCTCACAGGCGGCCGCTACGGTCCCGAAGCAGGCATTGGCACCACGGTCGTCATGGCAGCAGCGATCATGTATTTTATTTTTGAAAAACGAATGAGACCCGCTTATGACTATGTCGTGCTAAGTGCAAGAGTTGCAGTGGAACAGGTACAGCCCAAGTAAAGACTCATCTATAATTTCCCCCGGGAGAATTCCGTCGGGACTTTTCCCGATCAATGGATGATGTTTTAGAGGATTGAGTGCTAGTTCTTTCTTTTTACTACCAATAGTGTCATGTCATCGAACTGCGGCGTATCAAGGACATGTTCGTTCACTGCCGTGAAAATGGCATCAGCAATCTCCTCAGCCAGCGAGTCGGTGCATTCCTTTACGATACATTCAAATCTTTCTTCGCCGAACCTTTCACCTTTGGAGTTAACCGCATCCGGCATCCCGTCGGAGTAAATGATGAGAACGTCGCCCCTGTTGAATTGGACGACTTCTTCTTCGTAAGGAAAATGATCTACGACGCCGAGCGGGACGCCGCCTGTTTTTAGCCTGATGGCCCGCGATCCATGAAACAAAAGAGGTTCCTCGTGTCCTGCATTTGTGTATCTGAAGAGATTTTTTGCGGCATCGAGAACGCCGTAGAATAGAGTCACGAATTTTTCCTCTGAAATCGATCCGAAAAGGAGATCATTGGAATGCTTCACGCAATTGCTGGTTGAAGAGTCGAGCCGCGAATAAGCTCTGACAGTTGCCTGTACATTCGCCATCAATAACGCTGCGGGCATTCCTTTTCCCGAAACGTCTCCGAGCGAGATTGACAGGTTCCCATTTCCCAATTCCTGCAAATCATAAAGATCTCCGGCGACCGATTTTGCCGGTATCGAACGAGCAGCGAATTCATACCTCTCAACCTGGGGCAGTTTTTCCGGCAGCAATCCCACCTGAACGGCATGAGCCGCAGAAAGCTCTTTTTCAAGCGCAATCTTGTTGTGCTCTTCTTCGTAAAGGCGCGCCTTTTCAATTGCGATAGCGGCGTGGATGGATAATGCATTGATCGCATTTTCGTCGTCCGAAGTAAACGTGCCATTATTTTTGTTCAAAAGCTGGAACACTCCGACGATCGCGCCGTCCTTGTTCATCATCGGCATGCATAGAATCGTCTTCGTCCGGTATCCGGTTTTTTTATCCACCTCCGGATTAAACCGCGCATCCAGGTAAGCATCCGGAATGTTCAACGTGTCGCCAGTCGCGCCGACATATCCCGCGATTCCTTTTCCCAGCGGGAGGTGTATGTCTATTGCCTCCGGAGCTTCGAAGACTTTCGACCAGAGCTCGTGTTTTTTCCTGTCGACGAGATAGACTGTGCCGGTTTCGCCATCCACTATTTTAAGCGCGATGTCCAGAATCACTTTGAGCAGCTCGTCCAGATCGAGAGCGGAGTTAATTAATTTTGAAGCTTCGATTATCTGCTCGAGCTTTTCAACTTCCGCAGCAAGATGACCGGTGTTCTGTTCAATCTCCCGCATGAAGTGATGGTTTTGAGATCTGAATCTGAGCAACGACACTAGAAGGAGCCTTAGTGCGAATGGATGACTCTTTTCGAGAAGCCAGTTAAAGTCCTCCTTGCCGAGAGCGTAGGTTATGCAATCGTCAACGGCCGATACTCTCCCTGTCCGCGGGCGGCCGTCGATAAGTGAAGTCTCCCCGAAGAAATCGCCCGGATGAAGAAGGGCGATTCTGTACTCATCGCCGAATTTCGTTTGCCGCGTTACCTTGATTCTCCCCTCGTAAATGAGATGGAGTTCGGTTTCTTCGCAGCCGTCTTCCGTAATTACTTGACCGGTGGAATATTTCTTCTCTTTCAGTCGAGGCTTGATGAAATCGAAGTGCTCATCCAGAATATCCTCGAGAAGAATATTGAGCCGTAAATGCTCCAGAACTTCTGCTTTTAGGCTCATACCATGTTATCCATTTGCAATGAAAATAACATATTGGAAATGCAAAGCAAATGTCTGAAGTTACTTACCAGAAATTCTCATGTTGAGATAGGAGGAATGTGATCTGCCGATGATGGACGCGAGGTTGTACCACTCGACCACTTATTCGCCGAGCAGATCGCGCGAGAAATTGCCGACTATTTGGTTATTCGATATGTTATTCGCCTGTCTGTGTTCCGGGATTGGCAAGTTTGACTTTTAGCCAGAAGTCTATCTGTTTGGGCTGCTGTTGCTGCTCACTATAATTCCTCCGCCGTTCTCCGCCACCCCGCATCCCTTCGCCGCTCGTGTCGCCCGGTCCTTCTCCATTCCCCTCACCGCCGCCGGGGTTCATTCCTCCGCCCTCGCCTCCGCCTTCACCGCGCATTCCTCTCCCGCGTCTTTCCGTTCCTTGTCCTTCAAATTTTCCCGATTCGAATCCTATCCCGACGTTTTGTCCGTTTGCGTTGAGCGCATACGGATGGTCCGGCGATTTGTGAAGGGGTACTTTCAATTCATATATGAGGCCGCCCGTGCTGCGATTAATCTGCAGTTCGATTCCTTTTGCATCGGCGATACTGAGGCGAACAGGCCCGTTCTCGTTCACGCCGAGAATTTCAAGCTCGTTCGCCGACAGGTCTTCGAAACTTGGATTTTGATTCTGGGATTCATCGGGACTATTGTTATCGCTCCGTTGCATAGATTCTCCTCTTGCGGCTCGCCCCAGCGGAAAGTGAATGCCGAATTTCTCGCCTGTTCCGCCTGAGGGATCGAGCCACACTGTCAAACCGAGTCCCATGATCTGGAATACCTGCGGGCGGTTTGTCGCTTTGAGAATTATGTACATATTGCTGCTATCGTTTCTCACGCCGGCGGTCAACTGTGCATCCGGAATGTAGAACATAGTATCTTCCCAGTCGTTGTCCTTTCCGTCGATGACAGTCTGGTTATTGTTCCACGAGCTCTTCACAAGGAGCGTGCTCGTACACCCGCCCAATATGAACGCGGCAAACGCAAACAAAATCGGAAGGTATTTAAACAGTTTCATCAAGTTTCTCCTAGGTTTTCAAATCAAAATAGATCCGTCTATAGTTTACATTTTGACAAAAGATACTTCCCGCTGGTTTAATAAACAGGGAATCTATTTTTGGCCTGGGCACAAGCGCCATTGAATTACAGGATCCCCTCCGCTATCTTTAAATACTAAAGCCTGTCGCCATCGAGCCGATGTGTTTCCCTCGGAGCGGCGTACCATGGTACAGCAAGTTTTTGAAATAGTCGAATAAAGTTTGCCCGGGTGGCGAAATTGGCAGACGCGCTAGATTCAGGGTCTAGTGGCCGCAAGGTTGTGCAGGTTCGAGTCCTGTCCCGGGCACGAGAACTCAAAGAGATTTCACGGATTTTTTGTTCCGCTTATTTTCCACCGTCCTTCCTCCCATCTCCGAGGTGCCATTTCGTTACGGGTGATTTACTTTTCTCGAGCATCCTTGCCACTGGGAGAATTTTCTTTCGGTTAAGAAAATTTATGGTTGTCTTGGATCAACGGCGCAGGATTTGAGGGTCTTGAGACCGAGGCTGCTTTCCTATTTGCAATGTCTGGTAAATTCCTGAATGGCGTTTTGAATTGTGTGGATTCTTATTTTCTTCTTGAGTGGAAGGTGTTTTGAAATTGATTTTTTTGATTCAGATGTATTGCATGTGAGTGGTGCGTTGCGGGGGGGAAGTTCGGGTTGAATAATAGACTCTTTCTTTCAATGCGGGACAACTAAATATTATCATTCATTAGCATGGTTGGATTACCTGCGATGGGAAAGTCCATTCCTGAAGTCAGAGAGTATATGTCCACGCATGGTAATTTGACAATATAGTGGTTATTAGCTACATTTTTTGTCCGATGATCACGGGCAAATCAATATCATCACAGGGCGGCAAATCAAGAAGGGTGAGGTATGTAGGGGAGCTAACGGATAATTATTCCGCCGCGTCGTCAGGTCAGCCGCCATTCAAAACGGAACGAACTCGGACCGTACAAATTTTCTCAAGCGATGAAGGGAGGATTTTCGTCCGATTTCCATACGACCCTGAGATAAACACAGAATTGAAAAAAATCGTCGGCCACCGATGGCATCCTGCAGAGAAATATTGGAGTTTTTCCTCCAGTATTAGCAACTATACGAGGCTGCTCAAAATCTTTGAAGGAAAGGGAGTTGAGATCGATCCTAATCTGAAGTCTCGTTTTGGTGCAGACAAAGAAAGTGAAGAGGCTATGCAGGTCAAGCCAAAAGTGATCGATGATGTAGAAAGACTCAGCCAACTTATGCGGGTCAGAAATTATTCGAATAAAACCATCAAATCATATTGTAGTTGCATCCGTCATTTTGGCGACTATGGTGTGTCTCGCCAGATGGAACATGCAACGCCCGAGGAAATACGCGGCTATCTATTCCATCTCGTGAATAATGAGGGATATTCACCGACATCGCTCAATCAGGTGATAAACGCGCTCCGTTTTTTGTATGTCGATGTATTCAATAAGTCGTTCATCCTTGGGAAGGTCCCACGTCCCAGGAAGGAACGCAAGTTGCCAGATGTTCTAACAAAGGATGAAGTTCGTGATGTTTTGCATTCTACATCGAACCCCAAACACAGACTTCTCTTAATGTTGATATACTCAGCGGGATTACGTGTCGGCGAGGCATCACGATTAAGGCTTGAAGATATTGATGCCAGGCGAAAGATGATACATCTTCGTGCGGCAAAGGGGAAGAAGGATCGCTATACTTTGCTCTCAGAGAGAGCGATGGACGAATTGCGGGAATATCTCAAGGTCTATAAGCCGATAAAATACGTTTTTGAAGGCGAACATGCAGGGAAACCTTTAGGGATCCGGAGTATGGAACGCGTTTTTGAAAGGGCGGGAATAAAGAAACATGTGTCTGTACATACTCTTCGTCACTCGTTTGCAGCGCATTTATTAGAGCAGGGAACTGACCTTCGTCACATTCAGGTCTTGCTCGGTCACGCAAGTTCTAAGATGACAGAAATCTATACTCATGTTAGCAAGAGGGCTATTGAGGGTATACATAATCCATTGGATGACATCGAGTTATGAAAAAGTCAGATTATTCAGACATAGAAGGAAAAAACGACACTATGTTCGTTTTTCCAATAGTTAACCGAAACGGCGCAGATTACTACCATCGAAAGGAAATAAAATGAAATTGACTCTATCTTCTCTACTGCTATGCTTCACACTAATTACAGTTTCATCATGCAAGAAAAGTAATCCTACAGGTCCTTCCAACGGTCAGCAAATCCTTCCACTCGCGTTGGGAAATACTTGGTTAATGCAATACACAGTTTACGATACGACGGGAATAGTAGAAGGTATGATTTATGATACCGCTAAAGCTGCTACAGATAGAACCATTTCTGGAGTCACATGGTACCGCATCACCAGCAAGGTCTTCGGTGGATTCATAGCAAACGAATCCGATGGACTTTGGACATATGATTCTTCATCAGGAGGATCGTCACTCGTGTTCAAGTACCCTGCAAATGTCGGAGATAATTGGGACGCTGTGATGAATACTTCCATAGCCTATCAGGTCACTGTTCAATCGGTCAATGCCACAATAAATGTTCCTAAGGGTACTTACACTTGCTATGATTACAAAATGCTTCTCAACTCTCAACCAGGGTTGGAAGTTTACCTGTCCCCGGGAATAGGCTTCGTGGCCATGGAAGTCTATTCGTTCACGAAATCGGGTCGGTCGTATAAGCAAGCCTACGGAGAACTTACTTCTGTCACGCTCAAATAGTGCGAGTTCAGATTATGTGCGCCGCATCGGCTAACAGCCAGAAAGAAGACGCTCGATTATTATATACCATGGTGCTCGCTTCATCGCCGGCGCCCGCGGTCTGGACGCTTCGCGGCAGTTATAGCGGGCGTGGGCGACGACTTCTTTTTGGTGGACGTTATCTGCCACGTAGCCCTTTTAGTCATAAACAACTTTGGGTGTTGATGTGACACGTAAATCCGTCTGGTGCGACAAAGACGTTCTGGAACTTGCCATCGCGGACATCTACGCTCTTTCGGAGCAAGGGAAAACTATAGCCGAGATTGTCACAACACTCTCCCCGAGATTCATGGAACGAGAAATCAAAGAGCTTATTGGATACATCTCAGGTATGAGTACTCCCGACCGCCACAATGGACTGAAGCTTGCTTTAAAAGCCTCGTTATGGATACTCCTTTTCTCAAAGCTTCTCGCAGCTTCATCTTTTCCCATTCACCTAGAGACAACGTTATATTTGAAATTGTTTTCCTTCATTTTGATTCCAAGTCTCAATCTGTTATTGCTATTTGCCGTGTACAAGGAAACTTCGACATGCTACGAGTTAGCGCTCATCTTCCTTGCTTTGAGCCTGCAGGGACTCGCCGATCTAGATTTTGGACCTGGCCTCGTGATCATATTCATTCAGATATTCGTTCTCCTTGGGTATCTCACGGGAATCTATTCCTCGTTCAGACTTTTCCGCATTTTTCCCTATCACTTTCTTAAGACTTATAAGGTTACCAAGAAGCTAGGCCTGGAATTCTCTAAAGCGGTGATCCTATGACGGGCTACGCGGCAGATAACAACGGCAATCACGACGCTCGATTATTGTATATCATGGATGTCGCTTCATGCCGCGCACACAGTAGGCTACAAGGGGTGCGGCGCGAACTTTTTCTCGCCACACGTTAGGCGTCATTGCGGCACCTTATGGGTTAATCTGACATCGAGAGAAACATGACAGCATGATCACATAGCTATCCAGAATGTATTTTCCATGAAGCAAGAAAACAACATGGCACGTGACAATCTTAGCGCTCATTGAAACAACCACGTCAAGATACATTGATAGACAGAGTTTGAATGAAAGGAATCTATGGACACAAATCGTCCTAGCGTACTGCGTTTTTGGCTCCTGACTATTCTGATGATGTGGGTCTCTCATGTCATCGCGTATTTTTGTCACGAGTATTCGCATTCCTTTGTTGCATGGCTATTCGGTTTTAAAACAAATCCATTTGCAATTGAATACGGTGGGTTTAACATAAGAAATGTCTTGCTTCAGGTCCAGGTTGATGATGATGTCAGTTATCGAGCGATCCTCGCTCAGGGCCATGGGCATATTGCGGCCCTGATTGCATTCGCGGGTATGGGCTTTGGAAATGGATTGCTTTATTTGTTCTCCCGCTGTCTCCTTCGCAATGAGAAAGTTCGTATCCATGCCCCATTATTTTTGTTCAGCTTCTGGCTTTGTTTTATGAACGTTGCCAACTTCTATGATTATGTCCCGATCCGTACGTTCACCACGCACGGCGACATAGGCTACCTTTCACAGGGTTTAAGTATTTCTCCGTGGTTGATTCTTATTGTTTTGGGATATCCGACGGTATGTGCTATATGGCACTTGTTTGCAAGACTATTACCGGACACGTATCAGCTTCTGCCGCGTGGCTCGAAGGTTCAAGGAACGATTTTAGTCGCGGTATGTGCGTTTATTATGTTCGACTATTTTGGAGCCTCTGGTCTTTTTGGTTATGGTGAAGTCTCATCCACACTCTCAGGTATTTCAATGCTATCGTTCCCAATGGTTTTGGTCATTTGTTGGCCCGCCCGTAAATCAGGATTTTTCACCACACACGGTGAATTGGATTCTGGTCATTACTAGGGGGATCATCAGTGGACAGGCCGCAACGAACGCCTAACAGCGGCAACAATGACATTCACACATAAGATATTGAATAAAGGAGTTCACTCAACGCCGCGCTCATATTATATTGAGTTGGTCGGCGGCGCTGCATTGTTGCCGCGGACGTTATCTGTCATGGACGCCCGCGTCGTTAAACGAGTGAGCCATGATGAAAACGAAAAGGAAATTGGAGGAAAACATGAAAGCGTCAATTATCCTTTGCTTGCTTGGCGTCCTATGGTTCAGATGCTCCCATAGCTTGGTTGGCCCAAGTTCGAAATTGGTATTTCTTGACGGAATATTAAATTGATAGTTGTGAAGCCGATTGTCGATAAAGCCCAGGAGTAGATTTCGATTGCTTCGTAGATTATTTCGGATATTACTTAAGTATGGCATGCCTTTGACTCTCGTCCTAGGTCTGTCTATGGCATTTTTTGGCTATCTCACTCCGGGCCAAACGGCAAGAATCGTAGGGACAAACTATGGAGACCAGACGCCTCTTCTTGTCGCTTATAGTTTCAGAGACGACGGGCTCGTGAGTCGAACGTGGACCTCATACATCCTGCTGCCATCGGTAACTGCCGATCCCAAGATTGTCACAGTTCAAGAAGAGGACGGGCGCTTCGTGGCTATTCACGAGTCGGTGAATTTTTTCTATTCGCTGCTTCTATGGTATTCAGCAAGCATAATCGGCACATGGTGGTTTTGGTTTAGGAAAAGGAAATATTGAGCAAACGAGTTATGCGCGTTGAACGGCGCCTTCGGTTTGCTTTGAGGAACACCCGTTCGATCAAAGATCTGAAGAAAAACAATGTGAATCGAAGGATTCACTCCGGACCCGTATAATCAAGGTGTTGGTGGAGTCCTTCACAGCCTGTCTGCTTTCATCCAGGGATCACATGCCAGGCAGCGTCGATTTCTCCTGTGAAGTCTCCCGTTCGCTCGCTGCAGGTTAGCATCTTGGTCGGATGTTCATCACGGTGGGTTTTCTAAATGCTCTGGTATTTCGCCGGATGATCCGGTCAATCGCCTTGTGGTTGACTTCGGTAGTCCTAAGGAACCTCCTCCTCAATTATCTAAACGATCACACTTGAACTCTGACGCGCCCCATCACATGCGATGGTACAAGGTGCCTCTTGAGAAGCAGCTGTTACTTTAAGCTTTCTCTGACGCTGAGGGTGTGACAAACACTGTGCCATGACAAGATTGGCATTTCTATTCGTACTTGGTCTGCCCATTTATCATTTGGGCAATCTGTTTCTCACTGCATTGAGAAATTCATTTCCCAACTGCACCAATGACCGTTTAGATTACAATGGTTTGAGGGGAGAAAGAATGGCATTTTGATTGCATAGTATGCCTCGTTGAAAATGTACCCGTTGGCGAGAAGTACGCACGTAAAGCGTCACCATTTTATTTAAGCTCGTTAACGATAAAACTTTAAACAGGAGGCCAAAATGAAACCACTTCTAATTCTCTGTGCGCTTGTATGTCTTGCAAGCTGGGGAACTGCAATTTCACAAACAACGGAAAGTTTAAACACGGTGGCTGCCATGAGCGATATCGGAAAGCTCAGATCGATCGCTCAAGTGCATCGTGGAGAGAAAATCGGAGCGTCGGCTCAGAATCGCATAGGGATGATCTTCTACAGCCAGAAGAACAACGATGCAGCTGAACGGGAGTTCCTCATTACATACACTCAGCATACCGACCAGCGCGCAGAGGCGATGCAGGCGGCATACTACCTCGGTAAGATCTCGCTCAACAAAGAAGACCCGAAACAGGCGATGAAATACTTTTCAGAGTCTTTGTCATCGGGAAGCTTGGTCGGTGCCGACATCGATTGGGCAAGGTATTATCAGGTGAAAGCGATGTACCGATCTGAGGACCCATCGTACTTAACCACAGTTCGGAGTTATCTCACGGGGAGTCATGATTATTCCAAGAGGAACGATATTTCCGTGAGATACGACCTTGTGCGTTACCTGGCGAACAAGCATCAATACGGTCAGGCGCTCGAGGAGGCAAATACGATCGTTAATCTCTTCCCGAACGATCCGCTATCCATGAACGTCAGGTTCGAGGTTGGCGAGCTGTACTTCATGCTTGGAAGGCCGCAGGATGCCTTGAACCAGTTTAGCGCCATACTGAATACAGCCGGACAGGATCCGGTAGTCGGGGCGCATGCTCTGTACCAAATAGGCGTAGCTTACGATAATGAGGGAGATCTTGTAAACGCGAGAAGCACATATAGAAAAGTCATCGACGCATATCCGACTCAAACAAGATGGGTAAATGCGAGTGAGTTCGGTATCGCGATGATAGAATACAGAGAGGTCAAGCCCGGTTCGTCGCTCGATGCGGCATATGAGGCGCTCCATTCTTTCGTATCGAATCACCCAACCGATCACCATGTCCCGCAGGCATTGATGACGCTTGCCAGTCTGAACATGCAGCGAGGGAAGTACAGTGAAGCGGTGAGTGAATACGATCAGGTAATCCAATTTGATCCTTCCCTTATCCCGATAAAGTCCAAAGCATCTCTCCGTTCCAACGACGTAAATGCATTCAGAGATTTGGTTCTACGAGCGCACTTTGCGAAGGCAAGCTTGCTGCGCACACAGTTGGTGAAACCGGATCTTGCACTTGCAGAATACAATTTGATACTCGAATCACATCCGGAAAGCGAGGAGGCATTGTTCTGCAAGGCGCTTTCTCTTATTCAACTCGACAGAAGAGACGAGGCTCGCGGGATACTTAACAATTTGTCATCATCCGGTACAGATTACGGTAAGATGGCACAACAAACGTTGAAGACACTTTAAGGAAGGAGGGCTAAGAAAATGAAGAACAGAATTAATATTTTTATTTTCGCATTACTTTCGGTTGCGATGTTTTATACGAACGCCGAAGCATGGGGACCGACATGCACAACCTCGGCCACGTACCAACCGGGAACATATTATGTGGGAGATCTTATTTTGTTTGATGCAAGTGCCAGCTCACCGCTCGGCAATACCGGTGGAAGAACACCTTTTTGGGGATGGGATTTTGATTACAATGCAGGGTATGGGTTCACTGACGAGTTACCGACCTATACTCCGCAATGCTATCATGCCTTCTCTACGCCGGGGACTCACACAGTTGCTGTGAGATATACCGACGGCTATGGTACCGTGGGACAAGTTTTCACGATGACTATAACAATATTGAACTGGGACTGGACGACGGACCTGGCCAGTAACCTCTACTACGGTGGTGCCAGTCCTTTTCCTTACAGCACTAAATTACCATGGTTTGACAACTCACCATACCCGCCTTACATGAACATCGGAGAAGGGGCATACTCTCTTGGCAATATTGATTTCCTTCAATCTGAAGGCTGGACTCTTGTGTTTAAAAACTTTGGGACGACTGCATCCCTGGCACTTAGTGATTGTCCCTGTTTCATATTGTACAATCGGTACACCGGAGTTCTCCGATTTTTCTTCTGGAACTACCTGCTCAGTTATCAGAACTACGGCATGGTCAATTTGACAATTACGGGAGAAAACGCGACCCCTCTATTCACATTCAACAATGGTGTGCCGCAATTTTCAGACGGATATAAAGGGGGCCAGGACCTGCAGGACAACCTTAGCGTGATCACGCAATTGGTACATAACCATTGGGGTTTTGCCGATTTCAAGCTCCTGGGATATGATCCTTATATTAGCCAAAAGTACTGCAACCTGAATTTCCAAATATTCGGAGTTGATACGACCCACTTGACAATAAGTGGAGGTCTATCATTGAACGGCATCATCGGCGGTACCGCGAATTCGCTAAGTCTTCAGACATCAGGCGGGGGAGGCGGCCCATTAAGCGACATTAATTCGGCATTAGGGTGGGTGTCCAAAGAGGTTAAAAATGACACCACGTTGTGGACCGACCTTAAGGGTATTGATAAACAACTTACCAAAGGTTGGGCTACACAGGCGTTAAGCGACCTTTTGACTATAGGCGGAGGTATTCCCGCGCTGATCCCTGGCATCGGACAGATAGCAGGCCTTGCCACCAACTTTATTGGAATTCTTACGGGAAGTGGAAAAGGTAATCAGCTATCTGCTCCGGCCCCGATTACTTTGAAAGGGACTATTTCTCTTAGTGGAGATTCAAAGACCGTGTATCCTATTTCGGGTATTAATATTCCTCTTCCTGGATCGTCTGCCGCGATAGGTCCAAACGAAAATGTTTTGTACAATAATCCATTAGGCATTTTCAATGTGACTACGGAACCCACTCTTAGATACTGCAATCTTCCCGAGGATGTTATGACCAGCGGTTTTGGTGGTGAAGCTTTCGGTCCATTCGACGTCGGACTCGATCCAATCCAGATCCAGTATAATCCATGTTCTGGATTGAGTTTGGTGAATGCAAGTTTTGCAATACTTGACACGAATTATGGTCCGCAGACAGCGGGCTACCACCCCGTGGATAGTTGCGCATACATACAGTTTGTGCTTGATAAGTACCAGTATGAGTGTATTGCGGGCTGGGAATGGGGCCAGCCATGTGATATATTTTGCGGAGTCCCAACCGCGGAGGGCCCAAGTCCGTATTACAATGGGATAGGCGTGAGTCTCAAATTGAAATTCAAATATTTCAATTCCAGCACCTCCACATGGGATACTGTATATTTCCTCAAGACTTATCCTGTCAACATCGTTGCTGATACGAGTGTCTTCGATCGCCCAGCGTATTATGACAAGTCTGTGTACTCTCCACTACATGACTGGTCTATGAAATCTCCACGACCGGTTCGGGTTACATCGAATATCCCGTCTCAATATTCGGTCAAGAGCTATCCAAATCCATTTAATCCTACGACGAACATCAACTATCAGGTTCCTAAGGATAGCCGTGTTAAGCTGATGATCTATGATGCAATTGGTCGCGAGGTAACGACACTGGCAGACGGAACGAAGAAAGCGGGGTATTACTCCGCAACTTTCGACGGCTCACGTCTCTCAAGCGGAATTTATTTCATAAGGCTCGTAGCGCGACCTGCTGATGGTAGCAATATGGTCATCCAGACCCAGAAGGTTATGCTCGTGAAGTAACTTTAATTCTCAAACTCATGAGATTCATAAGGCGATTCCCAAAAGAAATGGAGTCGCCTTTCTTTTTGTGTTGCTGTCATACTTTTTCAGATAGCTCTCAAAGATTTTCCTCTTGATGCAATTTTCTCTCTCGCCTTCGTCCTTTCTTTTGTACCTTCTTTTCTATTGGTTGGGAAGAAAGAGTATCCGCTCAAAGGTGTTCTTGTTCTCAGCATTCTAAAACCCTTTTCAATTCTCCCTTCGCAGGGGATTGTGGTTGAAGGGGATACATCGTACCTGAAAGGCACACGTCATCGCTCCCTTCACGGTCTTGTGCAGAGACGAGAGAGTTAATTATATTCAGAACGACACCATGGAAATCTACGCTGGCACTGCAGGATGGAGCTACCCCGATTGGTACGGCCCCTTCTATCCGGAAAAGAAGGAGAAAGCGTTCTCGGAGCTGAAGTTCTACGCCGACTTCTTCGACTGCGTCGAGATCAACAGCACCTTCTATCGCCATTTCCCGCCGAGCACCGCCGAAAAGTGGCTCGCGGAAGTGAAGAAAAACCCCAACTTCGTTTTCATCGTAAAATTGTTCCAGCAATTCACCCACGGCAGCCGCCAGAAAGATAAAGAGTTTCTCAACAACAGAAGCGTCGTCATTGAATTCCTTTCGCCGCTCGTGGAACAGAAGAAACTTGCGGGGATTCTCGTCCAGTTCTCCGAATATTATAGGGAAAATGAAGAGGCGGAGGAATATGTTGCCCTGATCATCGATATGTTCCGCGATTACACGCTCTTCTTTGAGCTTCGCCATACATCATGGTACACGGCTCGGGCGAAGGAATTCTACAAACAGAACGGCGTCAATGTCGTCGCGATAGACCAGCCGAAGCTCAATGGCATGATCGGCTTCGATGCCGACGTGCTCGGGAAGATCGGATACGTGCGCATGCACGGTCGAAACGCGGAGACATGGCAGGCGGGGCGTGAAGCCCTTCGAGCAGGAAAGAGGAACGACAACGAGGATAGAAACGCCCGTTACAATTACCTCTACAATATCTCCGAGCTCGACGAGATCGAAGAAAAATTGAATAAAGTCAAGGAACGCTGCGAAAGAATGTATCTGATCATGAACAACCATCCGCTCGGGAAAGCGGTCGTGAACGCGCTGGAGCTTGTGAGGCGGCTTCGCGGAGATCCGACGGTGCGCGTTCCCTCCACCATCCTCAAGTATTTTCCAGAGATGGGAAAATTTGCAGAAAGAGTGGATGTGGGTCCGCTGGGAGATTTGTTTGAATGAAAGGCAATCAGTGACAACTATTCTCATTCATTACGGAACTGACCCCGCTGGTTAAACGTGGATTCCAGAGGCAACAACCGAAATGATGTGTGTGTTTGGCCCGTCATCGCGATGAGCGGCACCAGACGCCACGATGTGGCAATCCCGACATGAATCTCACCAGTTCATTCTGAGTTTTATCATCGGTACGACAATGCCAGCCATTTTGTTCGCACCGTAAACATTCGGATGTAGCTCGCACCCCCAGTCGTTGTCATTCATCATACTCCGCGGGATTTCGATAAAGAATACATCCCTGTCTCCAGTTTCCTTTTCCTGTTGAGCCTTCACAAGCTCACGAACGTACCTCGTACAAGGTTCACCGATCATCGGACCGGTTACGCAAAAGATGGTGACGCCCGGATAAAGCACGCGTACACGGTCGATCAATCGGCAGTACGCCTCCTCGAAAACGGTGCTGTCAGGGTGTGGTTCGGTTGAGAAATCATTGGTCCCGAGATTGATGACCACCGCTTGTGGAACCCATTTCGTGAAATCCCATGTCGAGGTCGAATCGGAATAGCAAATCCGATCGTAAAGCGCAGGCATCGGATTTACCGACGTCTTGTTTTTGTCGCCGTAATTTCGTACGACGCCTCTTCCTGAATAAGAAATCAAATGGTAATCCGCGTGCAATTCTCTTGCAGTGATCGAAGCGTATGACATGCATGCATCCTCGGTTTGAGGAGTGAAATGGCAGTTTGATGAATCTGCCATAACGCCGTAACCGCTCGTTATAGAATTGCCTATGAACTCGATTCGTCGGTCAGGACGCCTGTCAGGTGGCAGGAGTGTCGCGCCCTTATCAAGTACGAATCCCATGAAGGTACCCCTTCCGACAAGCGGCTCGGTTCTCTTCTGAATCATTATCGTGTGAGGCACCGAATCGGCAAGTCCGGACACGAGATGGTAGACCTCCGCATTGTCCGTGGTGAGGAGTCGCGGCGCGTGGTCATCTATTATAATTGCGTATTCATCCGTACTATCATGCAGTCTCAGAGAGCAGCCCGTACCAGTAAACTTTGCGCAGATGTAAACTCCAGCCCAATCGAAAGCAACTTTCTTTGGATTGAGAAAATCGAATCTGCCGATGTACTGAATGTTCGGATTATCGGCGTCGATGATACCGGTGTTCGTCGGTTCGGTCTTTGTAATGAATGGCGCGCATGAGCTCAGCTGGATGATTATCGCAAAACATGCCGCTTGAAGGATCGTAACATGGAATTTTATTTTCATGATGAAAGTTTTTTTGAACCTCTTTTGCTGAAATAAATTCACCGTAGACTCTGACTCGCGTGCATAAAAATTTCCGAAGAATATAATAGAAACGTCTTGTATAATTCCAATACTTTGCGCTTCTTACACGGCGGACGTGTCTCCATTTTCGTGACAAATTGCTAAGAGAGGGGATCTTCATGGATTAGCCTCTGTGAAAGCATCTGTCATGGCGAGTAGTGACGCCCGAGGTCACAACGCGGCGATCCGTGCACGAAGACCATGGATGGACGATTTGACATGACAGAAGAATATTGCTACCTTAGAAAAGTCTGCCAGGTCTGTACAGCTTTTGAAAATAATCTTGCAGGGAGGCGCTCTATGAAGTTCTTCGCATTGGCAATATTGTCTTTCGGTCTTTTGATTGTTTCGTGCTCGCGTAACCAGGGATCACCACCCTCGGCCGGCACTGTCAAAAGCTCACCACCGATACCTGGTCCGGACAAACTCGAGATCATGAAAATGCTTCGAAACGGCTCGTATGAGTCTCTCATGCGCGAGCTCGACAGCCTCGCGAGGAATTTCGAGAAAGACACACTGCATGAAGAATATTTTTGGCGTGCGTTCGACACGTTTGATGTGTCCGACACTTCGGTCGAGAAGTATCTGAACGAATGGATTCGTGAGTACCCGCAATGCGCAAATGCATACGCCTCACGCGCCATCTTCTACACGAGGGTTGGCTGGAGCATCAGAGGATATGATTGGGCTCGAAACGTTCCCGAGGAACATTGGAACGGAATGCAAAACTACTTCGAAAAGGCATGGTCGGATGCCTGCCATGGATTGGTGATCGACTCGCTCAACCTTCCTTGCTACGACGCCCTCATCACTATCAGTATGCACTACAGCGACAAAAATCTTACTGGAGCCATCTTCGATAATGCCCTGAAGGTCTATCCTGCGAGCTTCAATATATGGAAGTCATATATGTGGAGCCTCTTGCCGCGGTGGGGAGGATCTCATGAAGAAATGGATCTGCTGGCACAACAAAGTATCCGATACCTTTCATTAAATCCACGACTTAAAGTGCTGCAAGGGTATGTTGCTTTCGATGAGGGGTGGAATCTAGAGTATGACAGCAGTTATGCCTCCGCGATTGAAAAGCTTGATACTGCAATATCGTACGGAGAAAGCGCCGTCTTTTATGAACGCCGCGGAGATTGTTATTACGATTTGGAGAATTACGACCAGGCACTGATGGACTACGATCACGCCCTTCAATTGTCGCCTCAAGATCCGTGGACTCTCAGCTCAAAAGTATACGCGTTGTTTTATTCCGGGGATCTCGATCAGGCGCATGAGACCGCGAAGGAAGCTCTGGCGATCAGCCCTGCTGACAGCAACGTCAAAGAGGCTTATGAACTTGCTTGCGGGACGAAATCGGATGCAAACTTCCATCGGTCGAAAGGTTTTCGCATCATGAAGACGAGCAATGAGAACGAGACGGCTCTGTCTGAATTTGATCTTGCGGTAGAGGAGGACACGTCTAATTATTTAAACTATTACGCGCGTGGTTATTGTTACAGGTACCTCGGCCGTTACGATTCCGCGATCTCGGACTTCCGCCGTGTGCTTTCTTTGAAATCCGGATACCTCGATGCATACAGCAATCTTGGATGGCTTAACATGCAGCTGGGGAAGTATGATGATGCGGCGACCGATTATTCTGCCGAGATCGCAGCCACACCGGAATATTACAATGCTTATGTGGGGAGGGCATACTGCTATCACCAGTTGGGACGGAATGAAGAAGCGCTGCAGGATCTGAAGACTGCATGTGACTTAGGTTGCGAGCAGGCTTGTGAGAGTTACAGGAAGATTACGGGACAGTGACAGGAGACAAAAAGCAATCGCTGCCAATATTGAATGATGCTTGTGTCTGATGAAAACAGGCAATAACTTTATCCATCTAATGCGCAGAGAAAACTTGCTGGAAGCAAAAATGAAAACCAGAATCTCCATCGTCATCCTTATAACCATTTCATTCATCGGGATCGCATATCCCCAAAGCATCAATAAACCCAAGCTCGACTCCCTGTTCGATACATTGGCTCTGAAGAACAAGGCGATGGGAAGCGTGGCAATCTCAAAGAACGGAGTCTTGTTATACAGCAGGGCGATCGGTTATGCTTACATCTCCGACAATGAGAAAAAAACTGCCACGGTCCACACAAAGTACAGGATCGGCTCGATCACCAAGATGTTCACTGCGACCATGATCTTTCAGCTCATCGAGGAAGGGAAGCTTACACTCGCGACGACGCTGGATAAATTTCTTCCTTCAATTCCCAATGCCAAACAGATAACCATCGCGAATCTCCTTCATCATAACAGCGGGATACATAGTTACACCGACGATCCCGCTTACACGACCTGGAGGACAGAACCCAAAACTGAAGACGACATTCTGTCACTTATCTCCAAACACGGTCCCGACTTTCAGCCGGGAGAAAAATTTTCCTATAGCAACTCGAACTATTTCATTCTAGGATACATCGTTGAAAAGATCACCGGCGAATCCTATTCGCAAATTCTTTCGAGGCGGATCACGTCCAGGATAGGGCTTGTAAACACTTACGTGGGAGGAAAAATTGAAGTCGCAAAGGATGAGAGCTGTTCATACCAGTTCTCAGGGAGCTGGACTCATGCACCGGAAACCGACATGAGCATTCCAGGTGGTGCGGGATCAATCGTTTCGACGCCGGCTGACTTAACCAAATTCATCGAGGCACTCTTCTCGTTGAAGCTGGTATCGCAGAGCAGTATAGATCAAATGAAGAATATCACGGACGGTTGGGGGATGGGAATGTTCCAGATTCCATTTTACGAGAGAAGGGCTTTTGGACATAATGGCGGCATAGATGGGTTTGCATCGACCCTCTCCTACTTTCCGGAAGAAAGTTTAGCTGTTTCTTATTGTACAAATGGACAGGTATATCCGATGAACGACATCTTGATCGGCGTGCTGAGTATTTATTTCAACAAAGACTACACATTGCCATCGTTTATTTCTTTGAAGTCGGAAGACCTGGACAAATATTTGGGCGTTTACTCAAGCAAGCTGCATCCGTTGAAGATAACTTTCACGAAGACAGATTCTACATTAGTAGGTCAGGCCACCGGGCAATCGCAGTTCCCGCTCGAAGCGACGGAGAAGAACGAGTTCGAATTTCGGCAGGCGGGAATAGTGATACATTTCGACTCGACGGCGAGCGAGTTTACTTTGAAGCAGGCCGGCGGAAGCTATTTGTTCACGAAAGAAAAGTGATGCTTCCTGTCTCGCGCGGTGGGTAAGCAGGAAACTGATGATAGGTTAATTCTTCGATTCTTCCCTTGGAGTGACTGTGATGTTTTGTGAAGGCATGGACATAAATGAAAAATGAATTTCCCCTGGCAGCAAGAAATTGGGCGATGATCTCGATTGTTGGGACGATCATTTATGTTGTCCTGGACATAGTGGTACAGCTTCTCCCGCCGTATTACAGCGCATTCAGAGAGGCAGAAAGTCTTCTCGCCATCGGCCCTTACGGCTGCATCATGAACATAAATTTCTTTGTCAGGGGAATCCTCTCATTCTCCGTCATCATGGCGATCCGATCCAGCGTGAAAGGGTTGAGCCGGAGAATCAGAGGAACAATCTTCTTTGGTATTTGGAGCGTTGGCTCGTTCCTGCTAGGTGTCTTCAACACCGACACCATGGGAATGCCCCATCTTACATTTCATGGCACAATGCACATATTGCTCGCACTCGTGGCCTTCATTTGCGCGCCCGTGGGAGAAATACTCCTTTCGGTATCGCTCGGCAGAGTGAGGGCGGGACGAAGTGCCTTGTGGCTCGGAATACTTTCAGTGGTACTTCTTCTCGTGCAGTTCGCTTGCTTCCGCAGCGGTTATTACGGGCTTTTCGAGCGCCTGTTTATCGGTTTGGTGGTATTATGGGTGGCCGCAGTCTCCTTCAAATTGATGCGGTTGAAGAACCGGTTTCAGGAAGAAGCAAACCGCGCAGGGTGAATTGAGTAAGGTCTTGACGGTGCTGTCATAATGATATACTATTCGTAAATTGGAGTGATATGCGACTACCATGGTTCAGACGCGTCTGGATTTCATTTATTCCCATTTCTTTGCCGGGCTGGCTTATCTTTTCAGGCTTGGTGGTGTACGCCGTTTACAAGTTCAGGGAGATTGGCAGCCGTTCTCATTCGGCGAGCGACACGCTCATCAATTTTGCATTCTACCTCGTGATCATAGGCGTCGTGTACAACCTGATCGCGTACTTTACAGGGAGAGCGAAAAACCGCTGAAGATATGGCAAAACCGAGCGCCACTTCATCGCCTCCCTGCTGTTGTGGGAGTCATTGTCTCGTTTGCTCCGGTATGAATACAGTTTTCGCGCCTTTATCGGATTGAGGGCTCGCAGTTAGTCATCCGCCTTCTAGCGCCTGGCGTATGGCGCGCAGTATATCAGTCGGATTATACGGTTTCTGTATAAAGTCTCTTATTCCTTCCTTGAGTATCTTTGCTTTCATTCCCGGCTCTATGTAACCGCTTGAAAGGATCACACGGACATGGGGGTTCTCCTTAATGAGCCTGCGGTAAAGCTCATCGCCGCCGAACTTGGGCAATCCGAGATCAGAGATCACCAACGCAATTTCTTTCCCGTGTTTCCGATAGGCGGCAATTCCTTTCTCTCCGTCTTCCGCCGCCAGTACTGTATAGCCTTTCGGTTCAAGAATTTCTTTCAGTAGTTCTCGAAGCAATTCTTCATCTTCGATTACGAGGATGGTTTCATCGCCGCCAGGGACCTCGCCTGTCGTTGCTTCCTCAACTCGCGGGAGTTCCAACGTCTCGTCAGGCACAGGGAAGCAGCAATGGAAAGTCGTTCCTCTGCCAAGCTCACTATGAAAAGTGACAAATCCATTATGGCTCTCCATGATCCCGAAGACCAACGATAGACCTAGACCGGTTCCTTTGCCATGCTCTTTGGTCGTGAAGAAAGGCTCAAAGATGCGGCCCTGCGTTTGCTCGTCCATTCCTACGCCCGTGTCCGAGATCCCGAGAACAAGATAATCCTTGGCGGTAGCTTTCGGGTGTCTGCCGCTCAAAGCCTCTCCTGATTCACGACGAGTGGTGATTGTTAAAGTTCCGCCGTTTGGCATTGCATCGCGCGCATTCACACACAGATTGAGCATAACCTGATGAACTTGCGTGGCATCGGCTTCGATCAATGGAAGATCCTGGGCAAGAAGAGTCTTGACCGCGATCGTCTTGGGGAATGTCTCACGCAGCAGCTTGATAACCTCACCGACAAGATCGTTGAGCGAAACGGACTCGATGAGCACGTCAGTCTTCCTTGCGAAGGTTAGCATCTGTCTCACCAGACTGGCCCCTCTTGAAGTTGCCCTCAAAACTGCATCTATGTTCTTCTTCTGATTTGCCGGGACATCCAATCCCTGAAGCATCGAGGCATGTCCCATGATAATGCCAAGCAGGTTGTTGAAATCGTGGGCGATGCCGCTCGCGAGGGTGCCCAGACCTTCCAGCTTTTGTGCCTGGACGAGTTCGCGCTCCAGCTCGCGTCTCTGGATCTCGTTTCGCTTCAGTTGTTCATCTGCCAGCTTTCGGGCGGTAATATCGCGGATGATCATGCTGGTATGAGCATTATTCTGCTTATCCCGGAACAATGCACTTGATATTTCGACGGGAAAAGGAGAGCCATCCTTTCTAAACATGGTTAACTCGCCGGATGCTTTTCCTACCCTCGCGCGTTCTGCAAGCAGGTTCTCCAATCGCGGGTCGTTTACATCAACCAGACCGCCACGACCAACGGTGCGGATCTCTGCTTCAGTTCGTCCCAGCATCTTGCATGCCGCTGGATTTGCGGCCTGAATGCTCCCGTCGGGCGACGTTAACAGAATCGCATCCATACTGTTTTCAAAAAAGGCGCGGTACTTCTCTTCACTTTCAAGAAGAGCAGCTTCAGCGCGTTTGCGCCCGGAGATATCCCGCACGATGACTTGGGATGCTTTGGATCCTTGCCAATCGATGACGGCGGCAGCTACCTCAACTTCAACAGGGGTGCCGTCCAGCCGAACGTACTTTTCCTCCAGTAGGGGCACTGGCTGACCGGCCAATGTTTGATTTATGCGTTCGTGTACTTTCTCATGGTAATCACGATGTATAAGCTCCAATACCGGTTTCCCGATTAGTTGTTTTGGGTCGTCAGCGCCAAGCAGCCTGCAGAACGCCGTGTTAACAAACGCGATTCGGTTGTCGACGTTCACGAAGAGAGCGTCAGGCAAGAGTGTAACCAGTGTCCGGTAGCGCCCCTCACTTTCACGCAGATCCGCCTCTGCACGTTTGCGTCTGGTGATATCCTGGCCGACTCCGATGAGTTCCTTGTCTATGCCTCTTGCGTCTTGCCAGAGAATCCAGCGTACTTCACCATTTTTTGACCGCAGCTCTGTCTCATAAGGATTCTCGTGGACGGCGATCTCCCCGCTAGCTGCCCTTGCTACCTGCATTCTTGCCTCTTCTTGCCCTTGGGAATCCCGGCGAGTCAGAAGCCACCAGCCATTGCCAAGAATCTCTTCCGCCTCATAACCGAGGATCGTCTTGACAGACGGGCTTGCATATGTTATCCACCCATTTGCATCGGCGATCAGGATAAGTGAGTTGACTCTCTCCATGATCTTGTCGGACAAGTGCAGCCGCTCCTCTGCGTGGCGTCGTGATTCCTTTTCCTTTGCTTCGTCGATAGCGCGTTTAACGGCTAAAGAAAGCCTCGTTAATCGATCTTTTAGAACGTAATCGACAGCTCCCTGCTTTATAAGGTCAATCGCAATTTCTTCGCCGATGGATCCGGAAACGCAGATGAAAGGGACATGAGGACAGATGTCAGCGCATAACTGCAATGCTCCGAACGCATCGAACCCGGGTAATTTGAAGTCGCTTAAAATGACATCATACTTCTGGCTGCGAAGCATCGAGACATATTCTTTTTTAGTTTTTGCACAATCCATACTGATATCAAATTCAGCCTTGGCAAGCAGTTGGCTTATTATCTCCGCGTCTTGAGGTGAATCATCAAGATATAACACCTTTAATGGGATTTTTTCAGCAGATTTGTCTTTCATTGCGCTACGTCCTCTCCGGCATAGACGTGTCCATCCAGTATCTTAACGAGATCAATAATGTTTTTCTTTTCAGTGTCCGGATACAAATCGGTAAGATGGAGTGACAAAGCTTCATCCTTGCTGTATCCATAATGCGCGGCAAATGCGTTGTTGACTGCAAGAATGATGAGGCTGCTTAATTCACAGACTAGCATCGGGAATGATACTAATAAGAATTCGACTCTGCCCTTTCGATCAAGAATTGGCTGTACCATCCAATCATAGTAGGTCACTCCGTTTTCGGCCCTGTTGGCAGAGAAGTGCGGTCTAGGCGTAACTTGAACTGGCTTTCTTGTTCGTATCGCTTCATCAAGGAATTCTTTTGTGACAATGAGTTCATTCTCATAAGTTGAAAAGAAATCAAGGAAACGCTTCCCAATACAATTCCGGACATCTTTCCCGATTTCTGCGACTAACATTTCATCTAGCCGGACAATTCTGTAACGTGTGTCCAGGATGGAGAGGCAAACGATGGTTTGATTGAAGAAGGCTTCGATGACCTTGGTGGGGTAGGGTTGCGACCTGCGTTTAGATTGCCTGACTTTTTCTTGCGAATTCACGACCATTTCTCCTGAAGCGTTGCTTCAAAGACTGCCACGATCTTCGACAAGCTCTGACATGAGGCGGGGGTGCAACCACATACAAAATTCCCCCTTTAGTATCCTTCAGCTGTCTTTGCAACCGTAAAGTAATCACCACTTAAGAATAAAGCAACTGTGTGTCTTCAAGTCTTGGGCCTGACTAAACACTGATCCGCACGGTGTGGAGACTATGTACGAATGTAAACAAAACGGCACTTAAGATAAAAAAGCCCGGTTACTCTCGCCGGGCTTCTCGCTCGAACTTCAGTTCTCAAACTATCTGAAGATTTACTTTGCATCGATCACGACTGTTGATCCGTTTAAACCATCCGATGTTGCCTCGAGTTTGATTTGTCCGCTCTTCTCCGTTGACTGTACCACTACGAGTGCTAAACCGTTAAATGCTCTCCGGTAATCTGCTTTGAACGAATCGTGGTCCGTCTCGGAGCCGTTGTCAACGCCCGCTATTTTGCCCTCGCCTGAAATCTTAAAATGAATTAAGTTGTGCGCACCAGGCACCAATGTTCCTTTATCATCGAGAACCTTCACGGTTACGAATGAAAGGTCTCTTCCGTCGGCAGTGATTACTTTTCTATCAGGCTCCAGGACAATTTTCGTGGGTTGCCCGGCCGTTACGGCTGAGTCTGTCATGACTTCATTGCCTCTATGTCCTACTGCCTTCAGTGTTCCGGGTTCATAAGTGATTCGCCACATCAAGTGCAGCTCGTCACCGGTTTTCTTTTTTGTTCCGAGCGACTTGCCATTGAGAAACAGCTCGACCTCGTCGCAATTTGTGTAGACCCAGGCGTCGATCGTTTGACCTTGCTTCCAGTTCCAATGCGGGAAAAGATGCAGCACGGGCTTGTTTGTCCACTCACCCTGATACATATAGTAAACGTCTTTTGGGAAACCTGCGAGGTCCATGATGCCAAAATAAGAGCTGCGGGACGGCCAATCATAAGGTGTTGGCTCGCCGAGATAATCGAAGCCCGTCCAGATATACATTCCCGATACGAAATCATATTTCTTCACGAGACTCCATGCCTCTTCGTGCGTCGCGCCCCATGGTGCGCTGACATTGTCGTATGCGGAGACCGTGTTGTCGGGATTGCCCGCTGTAAACGGTAAGTCCCAGCGGATCGGCCAGCGTTTAATGCTGTCGGAAGGCATGTCGTAATGACCGCGTGTCTCCAGCGCTGAGGTGGTCTCGGAACCGATAAGTTTCTTGCCGGGGAATTTAGCCGGGAAGAGTGAGTACTCGTCCTGGCCGTAACTAAAGCCGACCATGTCCAGGGCGCCCGACCGTATCAAAGGATTGTCCGGAGTCCGATCGTTACAATTTGAGGTGATCGGACGCGTCGTATCGAGACTGCGGATTATACCGGCCAATTCTCTGGAAATATAGTCCCCACTGCTATCTTTGTGGTCCCACTGTTCGACGATTTCATTTCCGATGCTCCAGATGAAAACGCTCGGGTGGTTCCTGTCGCGCAGAACCATGTCCTCGATGTCTCTCCTATGCCATTCTGCAAAGTCAAGATGGTAATCGTATTTTGTTTTTCCTTTCATCCACATGTCGAAAGCTTCATCCATCACGATGAAACCCATCTTATCGCACAAGTCGAGAAGTTCGGGTGCAGGAGGATTGTGAGACGTCCTTAGTCCGTTGCATCCCATCGATTTCAAAATCTCAAGCTGCCTCTGCAGAGCGCGTGTGTTGATCGCTGAGCCGAGGCACCCCAGATCATGGTGGTCGCAGATGCCCAAGATTTTCAGGTGTTTGCCGTTCAGAAAGAATCCCTTTGCGCTATCAAATGTAAACGTTCTAATTCCAAATGTCGTTACATATTTATCAGTTATCTTACCCTCGGATTCTACCGTCGTAATGGCATCATATAAGACCGGGTTGTTGACCGACCACAGTTCGGGATTTTCAATGCCAAGACTCTGAGCGACTTCATAAGTGGAATCCTTTGGGATGACGACATCTGATTTTGTCGTCGCCACTTCCTTGCCGCTTCCATCCGTCAATATGGTGGTCAGGGTTATCGTTTCGTTTTGCTGTAATGCATTTCTGATTTTTGTCTTAACTGCGACTTTTGCGGATTGCCCGGTGACTTCAGACGCCGTGATGAATGTGCCCCAATGATCCACGAATACTTTTCCGGTCGTCACAAGCCATACGTTCCTGTAAATTCCTGAACCTGAATACCACCGCGAGTTCGGCTGCTGAGAATTATCCACGCGCACCGCCAACACGTTCTTATCATTTCCGTATTTAAGAAACGGCGTAAGTTCATATTGAAATGAGGAATATCCATAAGGACGTTTGCCCAGATAGTGACCGTTGATCCAGACTTCGCTGTTTCTGTACACGCCGTCGAATTGAATAAAGGTCAGCTTGTCTTTGTCGGACGTTGGAACGAGAAAAGTCTTTCTATACCATCCTATGCCGCCAGGCAAAGCGCCTCCACCGACTCCTGCTGGATTGTCTTTTCTGAATTGTCCCTCGATACTCCAATCGTGCGGCAGATCGAGCAACCTCCATCGTGAATCGTCCAGGCCCGGGTTCTGTCCGTCTTGCACATCGCCGAGGTTGAAGTGCCAGTCTTTGATGAAGAGTTCCGACGTCCGTTGTTGTGCGGAAGAGAAGGAACTGAGGATCAGTAACGATATCGAGGTGATGAAAAAGCCATAGAGCGATGGACCGCATTTGATCTTTGATTCTTGAATCTTCATTTAGAGTCTCCCTTTTTTGAGAATAGTGCCGGGATTACTTGCATAGACTTTTGATTGGCAAATCAATCATAAAATTACGCACATTCTCTTTTCAGACAAAATTCCCAGTCAGAGGAAATAATATGCTTGATTTCGCCCACCTGACAAGATAAATTTTGATCGTTGCTTCGTTGAGCAAAACGTACCATCTAAGAAGTGAAAGACTTTTTTCAAGGCTGCCGTGACTCAATCAGTTAATGAGAGAGAAGTTTTTTCCGCGATTGGGAATGCAATTTAAGAGCGTTATGGTATTCCGCAGCATAGCTAAATCTAAGGAGGTTCCGCAATGACAGTTGAACTTGACAAGTTTCTCAAGGCTCGTGAATTCCTGCAAACTCGCCGGGAAGATTATGAGTCGGCGTACTACGGATTTAAATGGCCGGACATAGAGAACTTTAATTGGGCGATAGATTATTTTGACAGTTACGCGGAAGGCAATAATGGTACTGCGCTGTGGATTGTGGACGAAAAAGGGTCCGAGTGGAAGTATTCGTTTGCGGAAATGTCGGAGAGATCCAGCAGGGTCGCCAACTTCTTGAAACGTCTCGGTGTGAGCAGGGGAAATAGGGTATTGCTCATGCTCGACAACCAGCCGGAAATCTGGGAAGTCATGCTGGCGGCGATAAAACTCGGTGCCGTCCTGATTCCTTCGTCCTTCCTTCTCACTAAGAACGACATCCAGGACAGGATACGAAGAGGAAGAGTGAAACTGGTGATTGCCACACCCGAAAACGTCGGGAAGTTTGACGGGATCGAAGGAGAATTCGTGAAGGTTGTCGTCGGCCCCAAGACTGACAATTGGATTCCTTGTGAGAATGCATACAGTTCGCTTGTAACATACAAGCCCGATGTACAAACCAAAGTCACCGATACTCTTTTCTTGTATTTCACATCCGGTACGACGGCCCAACCCAAGATGGTCCTCCATACGAACGGTTCTTATCCGATAGGACATCTATCGACCATGTACTGGCTCGGCGCCCGCGAGGGAGATCTTCACATGAACATCAGCTCGCCCGGTTGGGCAAAACATGCGTGGAGTTCCTTCTTTGCTCCGTGGAACGCAGGAGCCGGAGTTTTTGTCTACAAATATGCGAGGTTCATTCCAAAGGCATTTCTTGAGATACTAAGGAAGCACAAAGTGAATGCTCTGTGTGCTCCTCCTACCGTGTGGAGAATGTTGATACTCGAAGATCTAAAACAGAAGCCTGAATCCCTCCGCGAGCTGGTCAGCGCGGGTGAGCCGTTGAATCCTGAAGTGATCATGAAGGTCAAGACCGATTGGGGAATCACGATCAGGGATGGATACGGTCAGACCGAATCGACTCTCCAGATCGGGAACATGCCGGGCTCAATCGTGAAAGTCGGAGCGATGGGACGGCCCGCGCCGGGATATCGAATTGAGCTTCTCGATGCAGACGGTGCGGAGTCCGACGAAGGGGAAATTGTAATGAGTCTTGATCCGCGTCCGTTGGGATTGATGATTAATTATGCGGATGACATAGCGAGAACGAAGACGGTTATGTCGGGTGGGTACTACAGAACCGGCGACGTCGCGACGCGTGATCAGGAAGGATACTTCTGGTTTGTGGGAAGGGGAGATGACTTATTCAAGAGTTCGGATTATCGTATCAGTCCTTTTGAGATCGAAAGTGTGCTGATTGAATCGCCGGCCGTTGCCGAAGCGGCGGTCATTCCTGCTCCCGATCCTATCCGCGGGTTTATTCCTAAGGCATATGTGACTCTCGCTCCGGGATTCGAACCTTCGCTGGAGACGGCGAAAGAAGTTTTGGATTTCGTCAAGTCAAGGGTGGCACCGTTCAAAAGGCTGCGGCGGATTGAGTTCGTCACGGACTTGCCCAAGACGATCTCGGGGAAAATCAGGAGAGTCCAGCTCCGCTCACAAGAAGCAAACAAGGAGATGAAAGGCGAATTTGAGTTCCTGGCTGACGAGATGAAATAGATACTCGCAGATTATCCCAGGAATAGAGCGACGTCCTATCTTCATTTCTCCTTCTATCCTAGCTAGGATTGAGAACCTGTTGAAGCGTTTGTCACCTTTGCCTAATTCTGATCATTTAGTAAAGAGCCACTGTTTTCTTCCTGCCATCATACTTTACAACTTTGTCAGCCTTCTCCGTAGTATCCACTCCCGTTCCATGATTCGGCGAGACGACCACGATATTAAATGTTCTCGTCCTCATCATTCCTGGAAATTTGCCTTGGCGTTTACCGATTGTGAGAGTATGCGTGGAATCAGCCCACTTAAATTCGATCGTGGAGTAAATTCCCTTTTCATAATCGTAGTTGTCGTTCTCATCCTCGTAAAGAGTAAAGTTCGCATCCGCACCTGTGTAAACACGGAGCTCGATAGGATCGGCAAACTTTTCGGTTGAATATTGCATGAACGGTCCCATGGGAATAATCGAACCTGTCCTCACGAAAAGTGGAATCTTGCCGATGGGCGCGTCAGCAATGACGTCCCGGCCGCCTTCGTATTTTTTGCCGGTCCAGAAGTCAAACCAGCCGTCGCATTTCGGCAAATAGACTTTCGCAGCCTTCGGCCTGTCTTCATGGATTTGTTCCTTGGCAAATATCGACGGTGTCTTCCAGTAGAGTTCCATGTGGGCCGCACCTGGAGTTGCATTTTCGGTTTCAAGCACAAATTTGTACTCTGTTCCGGCTGTCAACGCTACGGTGTCAGTGTATTGCTCGACGCTGGTATAGACTATCGGAAGTTGTTTACCATCAAGAATGATCCTTTTTCGATCATAGCTTCTCAAGTGAAATTGATACTTGCCGGTCTCTTTCGGGATTAGTTTTCCTTCCCAACTTATCGAGAATGAAGAATCTGTAACATAGCTCGGTCTTCCTGTGGAATACCAATTAATATTTATGTCCGGTTCAACTTCTTGCTTTGTCACGATCATATGTTTGCTATCGCTGCAATATGTTGCGAGTATGCCCGCCTTGCCGTCATTTGTCTTAAAGTATTCCGGCCCGATCAGAACGCTTTGTTCAGGAGGTCGGTAATACATCCAATCTGTAACGGGTGTAACCATGATTGATGGGCCGAACATGAATTGGTTGTCAATGCCATAGGTCGTTTTATCTGATTCGAAATCCATCGGAAGTCCGCGCATCATGGTATATCCTTGACTCGTGACTTCCCATGCGAGCGAGTAAATATAGGGAAGGAGTCGGTAGCGCAGGTTGTCGAACTCAAGCATAGGCTCTGTGAATTCGCCGAATTCCCAGATCTCTCGCGGAGTTTCCGAGCCGTGTGCGCGGAATATCGGACTGAACGCACCGAACTGGAACATGCGCGCGTAGAATTCCTGGTACGCCGGATCCTTCCCGCCTCTGTTGAAGACGCCGCCGTATGCTCCGAGCACAAATGCTCCGATGTCGAATGTGTAGTAGGGGATACCTGCCATACAATGATTAATACCTGCTGAAATCTGGTCGCGATAAATCTTCCAGTCTGCACCTATATCGCCAGTCCATGTTGTGGCTGCATTTCGTTGCTGGCCGGCATATGTCGATCTCGTAAGTATGTAGAGGCGCTTGTCCGCGAACTCTTTTCTATATGTCGAGTACAAATCATCCGTCATCGCGAGCGAGAATGCATTCAAGTATCTTGCCCATGTTCCCAGATAATTATTCCCGACTCGTTTCATTTCGTATTCTGTGGAACCGACATTGTTGGCATTGATCAGATCAGGCTCGGTTGAATCGATCCATAGTGCATCGACGCCCTTTGACAGCAGGCCGTTCTTCAAATACTTCCAGTAAAGTCTGTTCGCACCCGGGTTGTACGCATCGTAATATTTAAACCCGCCCCAACCTATCGGCGAATAAAGGAAGCCATGCTTCTCCATGTCCTTATAGATCATGGTATTAGGTCCTAGGGCAGGCCAGATTGAAATCATGAAATGAAAATGCATGTCATGAAGACTATCGATCATCCCTTTGGGATGCGGGTACGTCGTCGAATCGAAAAACATTCCGCTCCAGTTCTTCGCGCCGCCCCAGTAATCCCAATCCTGAACGATATTATCGATTGGCATTTTCAACTCGCGGTATTTCCTCGCGATCTCCAATACTTCTTCGCGAGTTGCGTAGTGTTCTTTACTTTGCCAATATCCATAAGCCCACTTGCCATACATGGGCGCGCGCCCGGTGATCATGCGGTATCCCGCGATGACGCTGTCCATGTTGTCACCAGCGATGAAATAGTAATCAATGTTGTCCCCGACATCGGACCATAAGGACATGTTTTTCTTGCCGTCGTCGTTGAAAACAGTCTTGGAGTAATTATCCCAGAGTATGCCGTAGTTCATGGCCGAAACAAGAAATGGAGTGATCGCATTCGTGTTGGTTTGAACTAATGTGACTGTGTCGCCGCGGTAGTTCATGTAACCATGCTGGTCTGCGCCGAGGCCGTAAATTCCTTCATCGGAAGTAACGTTAAAGTCCTGTCTTACGTTGAACGAAGAATCTGTGCCGTAGAGGACCGGTTCCATGCCGCATCCATCTTCTTCAAGTATTTCCTTATCATTGGTGTCCGAAAATTTCACCTCGCCGTTTGTGAGTGAAATGATGGCTTTCAAGCGACTCGATGAAATCACGATACTACTGTCCTGCTTTTGATTTCCAACCTCTATCTTCTGTGGCTGGTTCATGATAACTGAAAGGCTTTTCTTCTTGTCAGTGCCTGCCGTTGACCACTTCTCGATTCTTAAGATGTTTGGTGCATAAAATTGAGCCTTTACATTTAGACCCTGGGTGGTTATGATAACACCGTTCGTGATTTGTTTAACACTTTTTTCCTGCGCAAAAGAAGTAAGTTTCAGCAGCACTGATAGGCAGATTATTATCCTAACTGATTTCATTTTGATCTCGCTTGCCAATTTTGGTTTCCCGGGCTAATGCATTCGGCAAATGCAATATAGACTATCGAAAGTGATTGAGCAAATGTAAGTGGATTGATACTAACAAAGTATGTAACTTTAAATACATCCGTTGTCATCGGGTCCAATTTTGTTCTTTTGAATTTCTAAACAACGTCATAAGATAATTAGGAGGCTTTGTGAGAAGAAAAATTGAGATACAACAGGAAGAAACGAATCCTTCGAGAAGAAGATTCATTAAGACGGTCGGCACAGCTGCCGCCGGTTTGCTCGTTGTGCCATATTTGAAGCCATCCGGAGTATTCGCTTACAACCATAAGAGCACCGCTTCATATCTTGCAACAGTCGCGATCACCAATACAACGGGATTTGCTGCCGACACGTACGTTTATGACGATGCCACGAACGGGGGTGTCAAGCAGAGGGTGCAATATCTTCTCGGCCAACTAAGCGGGATTTCCAGCTTGTTCAGCAGCGGTAAAAAAGTTGCGATAAAAATAAATTTAACCGGCGGTTCGGGGAACGCTACGAGCAAGGCGTTGGGCAGTTATACAATTATCCAGGCTATGTGGACTCATCCGGCAGTTCTTCAGGCAGTGGGCGAGTTCATTCTCAGCTGCGGTGTTAACCCTGGAGACCTTTACATCGTGGATTCTCTCTGGGATACGGGATGGCAGAGCTCGGGGTCGACAGCGCCCTTCGGTTCCAATGACAGTTTCGGCTACAAGGCAGTACAAACCGCCTTGGGATGTAACGTGGTCGATCTGAATGACACAACTGCGTCCAACATTACGCAGATATCGACCGGAAGCAATTACTTCCATTTTCCAAACTTAACCATGAACAAGATATTGCAGGGAGTCGATGTTTATGTTTCCGTTCCCAAATTGAAGCAACATTCGGCTGCCGGACTTACTTGTTCACTTAAGAATCAGGTCGGGACTGTTCCCAAATCGCTGTATACAATAACGGGCGACAACGGACGTAGGGGAAAACTCCACCATGCGACAAGCACCGGTACAGAGGGGAATTATTTGCCCGAATCCATTTGTGATCTTAATGCGGCCCGCCCTGTTCATCTCGCCGTGGTGGATGCAATAATGAATGCAACAGGCGGAGAGGGCTCCTGGTGTGCGAAATTTGCACCGTGCTCGACACATGCGTTGATCGCAGGGACGGATCCCGTTGCGACCGATAGCATTGGAGCGAACCTGATGGGGCTTGATTGCGAGGCGACGACTCTTCCGTTGCCTGCACCGATGACGGATGGTACCGTGACGGTCAATGCATGCGATAACTATCTCGATCTCCTGCGCACAAAAGGTGTTGGCACAAATCAGCTGAGCGAGATCAACGTCGTCGGGGACGGGAAGACCATGGCCGTTCGTCCGAATGCGGAGGAACAGCAGCCGGCTGGGTTCAAATTGTGCGCCAATTTCCCCAACCCTTTTAACCCGTCGACGATTGTCGTCTTCTACTTGCCGAAAGCCGAACATGTCACGCTCAAAATCTACGATATTACCGGACGTGAAATTGAGACCCTTGTGGAAGGATCCGTTCCTCCGGGTGAGCATCGTTTACACTGGAACGCAACCGGACTGGCAAGCGGAGTATATATATGCAGGATGCTGGCAGGAAATTTCTCTGAATCAATCAAGATGGTCTATCAGAAATAGCTCAACCGCAGCTTGCTGTCGAAATAAGTCGGACGAATCAATCTCCGAGAGTTCATCCGGGCTTTTTGAGAAACTGGTTTAGGAGGGTTCATGAAAAAGAAAGAGAATGAAATTATATCAGAAATGAATTCCTCGCGGCGAAGGTTCATAAGGAACGTTGGCACGGCGGCTGCAGGCCTGCTCGTGGTGCCATACCTAAAACCGTCAGGAGTTTTTGCTTACAATCATAAGCGTACATCGTCTTACCTTGCAACAGTCGCGATCACCAATACCAACCCGAAAAGTGGCCCTACGCCTGCCGACAGCTATGTTTACGATGATGCTAGCGGTGGTGTTAAACAAAAAGTGCAGTACCTTTTCGATCAGCTTGGAGGAATTTCCGATCTATTCAGTGCTGGGAAGAAGGTTGTAATAAAGATAAACTTGACGGGCGGATCAGGCTATGTAGGAAATTCAATGCTGAAAGGTGTTCCCATAACGGAAGCGATGTGGAGTCATCCTGTAGTCGTTCAAGCAGTGGCACAACTGATCATTGATGCAGGTGTAACTGCAAGCGACATCACCATAGTGGACAGTCTGGGAAGCGGAGACTCTTTCAGCAATTCCGCTTTTCAAGGTTATGTGGATGTTAAGAATGCCCTGGGATGCGGCTTAGTTGACATCAGCAAAGGCACTTTTGTCAATATCTCCACCGGCAGCAGCTACTTTAATTTTCCGTCTCTAACCATGAATCAGATTTTAAGAGATACTGATGTCTATGTCTCAGTACCGAAATTGAAGCAGCATGCCACAGCAGGTTTGACATGTTCGCTCAAGAATCAGGTTGGGGCAACGCCGCAATCATCCTATGAATTGCCAGGCTACACTTATCGGCGGGAACGGCTTCACCATCAAGCGGGCACTGACTCGGAATGGAATTATTTGCCCGAGACTATTTGTGATTTGAATGCCGCCCGGCCGGTCCATCTTGCTGTAGTCGATGGAATAAAAAACGCAAAAGGCGGCGAAGGAGCTTGGAACCCAAATTTTGTGCCGTTTCAAAGTCATGCGCTTTTGGCAGGAAAAGACCCTGTAGCGACTGACAGCATCGGCGCGAATGTTATGGGTCTGGACTGCGAAGCAGCGACTCTCACGTTACCGGGACCGTTGACGGACAACGGGGTTTCATCCACGGAGTGCGACAACTATCTTTATCTTCTCAACAACAAAGGTGTTGGCACAAACCAGCTAAATGAGATCAACATTGTCGGCGACGGGGCGAATCTGATTACATCGGTCCGACCAAATCTCGATACAACACAGCCTGCTGACTTCAAGCTCTGTGCCAATTTTCCCAATCCGTTCAATCCATCGACGATAATCGTCTTTTATTTGCCTCGAAACGAACATGTTACCCTAAAAGTTTTCGACGTCACTGGTCGGGCGATTGAGACCCTTGTTGACGGAGAGGTCCCTGCCGGCGAACACCGATTGCAATGGAGCGCGACCGGCTTGGCAAGCGGAATATATTTGTGCAGGATGGAAACTAAGGATTTCGCCGAAACGATAAAGATGGTTTATCAGAAGTAGGACGACTCCAGGGTATTGAATGTCACAAACTGCTGCTCGCTTCAAAATGAGAAACGATCAATGTATCCAACTCATTCAAAAAGCGAGTTGCAGTTTGGAGGCTTAAAGTTTTCAGCAATCCTTCCGATAATTCAATTGCGTAGATAATTTCTTCCAAGAGCGTGGATCGAATCGTGAGGTTTGCGGACAAATATTTTCCTGGATTTCTGCTGACAATTTTATTGTCGTGCCTCGAGATGTCTTCCGCCCTGGCTCTCAATCCGCACAAAACTATATCCCAGTACGGCCACAGTTTCTGGATTCGTGAAAATGGCTTGCCGGCAAATAATGTCAAGGCAGTTCTTCAAACACGTGATGGATTCATTTGGCTTGGTACGACATCAGGTCTGTTCTGCTTTGATGGCGTAAGCTTCAGTGAGGTGAGCACAATCCCGGAAGATCCAAAAATCCATGAATCGATATCTACCCTGTGCGAAACACGAGATGGGAGCTTATGGGTGGGGACTCAATTCAGGGGATTAAGACGCCTGAAGGATGGGCGAGTGTTTGTATATGGTTTGAACGAGGGATTTCGCAATACGAATGTTAGCGACTTGTTTGAAACTCGTTCCGGTCATCTCTTGATAGGTACGGCAATCGGGCTTTACTTGTTTGATGAAGAGAGGTTCAAACCGATTTTAGTTAATCCAAATTACGTCAGAGACATTGCGGAAGATTCACACGGAAGAATTTGGGTGGCTACTTATGACGGGATTAGAATCTTGGAAGGCAACCAATTCACTGTAATCAGAAGTATTACCACTGCAAACGGCTTGCCTACTAACACGGTTACTTCCATTTGCACCGATCGTAAGTCAAATGTGTGGGTTGGTACTTTTGAAGGATTGGTCCGCTGGAAGGACGGGAAAATCACGATTTACAATACGAACAATGGATTGTCGCATTATAATATCAACAAGATATATGAAGACCACGATGGTAATCTGTGGGTGGGAACACGAGGCGGGCTTGATCGCCTCTATGAAAAGAAATGGACGGCATACACAAGTTCAGACGGCTTAACTGACAACAACGTCCTCTCATTTGCGGAGGATCGCGAAGGGAGTCTTTGGGTCGGTACCTATAACGGATTAAATCAGTTCAAAGATGTCAGTATTACTACCTTTACGAAATCGGAGGGTCTAGCGGACGATCAGTTGTCCAGTGTCGTCGGGAGTCCCGATGGGAGTCTGTATTTTCTTAGCGACCAAGGGGCAAACGTTACCCGGCTGAAGGATGGTAAAATAAACATATATAACATTCCCGTGGGACCTGCTTTTGTCGCGCATGACAGTAGCCTTTGGATTGGTCAGAATGGTTTTCTCTACAACATCAAGAACGGAAAGCTTGTCCAATATGACGCTCGGTCGGGTTTACCGCACAAATGGATCTCTGCTTTCGATGAAGATGACAAGAGTCTCTTTATGTACTTAGATCATTTTGGCATCTTCAGGTTCATTGATGGCCGATTGCGTCCTTATCTGCTTGCAGATAGGATTCAGTATCCCGCGCCCGAAGAGTATATTGTTTGTTTTTATCGACAATCCGACAGCCTGATGTGGATCGGCACAACTGATTCGCTGGTGAAGATACAGAATGAAAAAATTACAGGTTTCACAACTGCAGACGGCTTGGCTGGCAACTGGGTCAGCTCTATATTTGATGACGGCCGGGGAAGTCTATGGATTAGCTCACCTCAAGGGGGGCTTACTCGCTACAGTGGAGGCAGGTTTACCACCATTAATGCTAAGATTGGCTTGTTCACTGACGAGATTTATTGTGTGCTTGGCGACAGCTATGGTGGCCTTTGGTTAAGTAGCCCGGTAGGAATCGGGTATGTTAGAAGACAGGAGCTTGATGATTACGCTGAAGGCAAAATAAATTACATACATTCAAAAGTTTATTCAACTGCAGATGGGATGAAGACGGATGAGTGCTTCGGTGAGTGGCAGCCGGCGGGCTGGAAGGCAAATGATGGAGGCATATGGTTCGCGACGAGAAAAGGTGCTGTCATGATAGACCCGAGGCAATTCAAGGAAAACAAGCTACTACCACCCGTGATAATAGAACAAGTAGTCAGGGATGGACAACCTGTTCCATCAAACGAATTCCTAAGTTGTCCGCCCGGCACAAAAGATTTGGAGTTCCATTATACCGCGCTGAGCTTTCTGGTACCAGGAAGAGTATTATTCAAATATAAATTGGAAGGATATGATCACGAGTGGATAGACGCCGGTACTCGACGGGCGGCTTATTATACAAACCTTTCGCATGGTGACTATGAATTTCAAGTGATTGCCTGCAACAATGATGGAGTCTGGAACGAAACCGGAGCGACCTTTAAATTCGAACTTAAGCCGCACTTCTATGAGACGTACTGGTTCTATGCGTCAATGTTTCTAACAGTGATCGGAATCGCGTTCGGAGTTTATCGCTTGCGTGTTTGGCAGCTATTGGAAAGAGAGAAGAAGCTCAATGCACGCATTCAGAAAGCGCTGGCTGACATAAAAGTCCTGGGTGGGTTGATTCCGATTTGTTCCAACTGCAAGAAAATCCGTGACGATAAAGGGTACTGGGAAAATTTGGAGAAGTACATACAGATTCACTCGGAAGCGCAATTCTCTCACGGAATATGTCCCGACTGCGCAGCGAAATTATATCCTGAGTTACTTTCGGAACTGGAGAAGAGGAAAAAGTCTTGATTATAAAGTTGGGATCTGAGAGGCCCAATGTCGTCACTGCAAATTAGTCTGAGATATTAGTTCCGGTTAAATCTGATTGCACGGATTCCTGTCCGAATTCTCAATTACGTTTTGTAAACACTTACGGGTAAAATTTCCCACACATTTGTATTAATTACCTACACCGTAGCTTCCTCAAGACTATGGTCCCATTTTGCGATCCTGTAACTTCCACCTCCGTAACTGGTTATAGTTGCCAGTTAAAATTGCCGAAATGCGATCCATTTGGTATGGAATTGGATACTTACTGTGCTGAGCTTTGTTAGGCAAAATTTTGAACGGTTGAAGGTTCATGATAGTGGATGAAGACTTGCATCGAGTTTTTGAAACGGATATATTTTCAACGAGAGTTGATACTTAGGAGTTGTCGTGGTGTCAGACTTACTGAATGGCATGAAGAGAGCGCGAATCTGTTATCGTGACGACGATGAGCGGTGAATTCATGACAATTAGATTTTCAATTCGGCTGACGTTCAATCTCTGGAAGACATGATGCAGGCGCGATTCGATTGATCTTTCCTGATCAAGTTGTCTTGCTGCGTTAGAGAACTAAGAAAGGAGAAAGAATGGGAACTGGACAAATGCTTTTGACGGTATTCGCTATCATTCTCTTGGGCAATATAATTCTTACCACTAACCGGGGAATCAGCAACAGCAGCCAGGTTCTGACACAAACCAGTATTGGGATCGACTGCGTGTCACTGGCAACCTCCACCATCGAAAAAGCACAGCGCTTGCCATTCGATGAGCACACCAAGGATTCCACATGGCAGAATTCGTTGACCGCGCTTACTCCTCCGGCAAGTCTCGGACAGGAGCACCCAGGCGACACGCTGAGTGATTATGACGATTATAATGGATATCCCGGTGGACCCAATGGCAGTCGGACGGAGACAGATCCTCTTCTGACAGGAATATACAAAGTCATGACTCAGGTGCATTATGTTACCCGCGATGCCAGCGGTAACTTCGTTATCTCAACCGGATCTGCAACCTGGAGCAAGCGGCTCGACATATGGGTGTGGAACACAGCCGACCCAACTGACACGGTCAAGATGACCGACATTTTCAGTTATTGGTATTAGATGAGGTGAGATCATGGGCAGTACGGTTCTGATCGACATAATAGGTTCTATGCTGATTGGCGGATTACTTCTTCTCGCTGCACTGAGAATGAATGACAGTGCCACGCGGAATACGTTTCAATCGCAGGAACAACTAACGGTTCAGCAAAATATGACTTCATTGATTCAGAACCTTGAATCGGATTTCAGAAAAATTGGTTATCGAGCAGGAGGATACGCGCCTCCGACTGACAGCTGTACGATTTATGCCAGGAACGATAGCATAGCGTTCATGAGCGACCTGAATAATGACGGCGGCCTGGACACTGTAATATGGTATTTTAGGCCGGGGCCTCTTAAGAATTGTCCTAACAAGAATGTGGGCATGCTCATTAGGAAGTACAAGGGTATCAACATAAACCAGGATAAGTGGAATGTTGACAGTGCTAACCTTGGAGTGACTTACTTTCATATTGATTATTTCGAGACGTTTGGGACCCAGTTGGACACCCTGCATCTGCCGTACACGATAGGTACAATACCTCCACCGGTACTGATGCAATTGACTTTGGAGGTTCAGCCGTCGTCAGCTTATGATACGGCATTCGTGAGCAATTTTGCGTACTGGACTCAGACAAGACTAGTATCAAGAAATCTTACGGGAAGATAGGAGGTATAAAATGGTCGGGAAAGCATCACTCATAGTCATACTTGGTTTCAGCTTATTATTCGGCGTTGCAAGCCAGTACTGGAATAGGACAAGCAATCGTGCAATAGAGAATCTCTCGAATTATTACGACTCTACGGTGGCGCACAATATTGCTGTGAGCATAGCGAATCTTGCAGTCGATTCTCTCTTCCAGAATACCGCGGATACTACAATGTCTGCGTTGACAGGTTACTTTCCTGTGCCAAGCGGGAAAAATGACGGGAGTTACAAGGCCGTGTTTTCAATGCAAACTGGCGCTGGGGGGATCAGGAACCCATACATTGTGGCAACGTCGTCGTATACCGGCTGGTTAAACAACAAACCCTATAGCATTAACGACACCGTCACGGTTCTTCTGTCCTATTTTGCATTCTCGAGATATGCGTTTTTCACTGGAAATGATAACGGTGTCTATTGGACGACAGGAGATACCCTTACCGGGCCCCTGCAGACAAATGGGAATCTTTATGTTGATGGTGTTCCGGTAGTCCATGGTCCCGTGACAATAGGCGGTACAACATACAGTAACCACCATGGAGCGTTGCAAAATCCGGTTCAAACGAATTTGCCGGACTCTTATGGCGACACACTCAAATGCAACTCATTTAGGCCTGGTGTAAGTGTTCCATTGCCGAAGGATCTCAGTGGTACCACAAAAGATGCCATTCCTGCGTCAATTTTTTCACAGTCTAATTATGCTGGGAGCAATTATGCCTATGATGTGTATTTGAAGTTTAATGCCGATGGGACCGTGACAGAAACCGACACAACCAGGCAGTTATCCCATGGGAATTGGTCAGTTGTGGCTAAGTCGGCAAACCAAAACATTGCGCTCAGTTCCCTGGTTAATCCGGCTACGAACAAGACTGTAATCGAAGTTAGCGACGGAGATGTCCATGTCTCTGGAGTTGTAAACGGAGATGTTACCGTCGTGGCAACGCAGGGTGCGACCCCGGGGGCAACGACCTACCGTAGAAGTTCGACCAATACTTCGAATCCATCTTTTAGTACTGGCGTTGACGGCAACGTTCTAATAACCGGTCCCATCACCTACAACAGTAACCCTCAGAGCAATCCATCCAGCACCGATATGCTGGGACTCGTCGCAAACAACGATGTCATGCTGACGTCTCAAAGCACTGATGGCAATATTACTATTGACGCGGCTATTTTTGCAATGGGCTCATTCACTTTTCAAGACTATAGCTCCGACAAGGGTACTACCAGTAACGGCACGTACAACACGTTTAAAGGGTACCTAAACGTCTACGGTTCAATATCACAAAATTCGCGCGGTGGTGTCGGCGCAATTGTAAACGGTACTGCGTACGGATATTTGAAGGATTACAAATATGACAGTCGTTTTGCCTGGATTTCTCCACCTTCGTTCCCCGGCACAACTCCTTTCCGGGTCATAGCATGGCGTGAGTGATTTTGTTCCGCATGTAGCTAAATGGCTCAGTGTTTCTGAGTTTTAGGTTGTTATTGCTTATTGGACTCATGAGAGTGTTGAAATATATCCATGGCAAGAGTTAGGTCAATATAGATTTGTCATTGTAAGTAGACCCACCGACGTAATGAGCTTGAGCATCAAAACAAAAAGCGACAAAGAGTTAAAAATGGCTTGTGAGGTACAATGGACAAAGAAATGAAAGTCGTTATCATGCGTCTTGTCATTGAACCAGATCCCAACAAACAACGTATCATCACCCCTGCCCGTGACATAGTAGCTCTGAAAGGTAACGGAGACACCAATATGTTTTGTGGGAAATGCAAGAATCTTCTGGCACAGGAGATCGACCCGATGAGAATCAAGGGAATTGTGGTTCAATGTTATAAATGCAAATCGTTTAACGTTGCTCCGCAGTCTTGAGAGTCCCGAGTCAAATCCACATCCAGTAAGCTGCGGTTCCCGTATCGTTTTCTCTCTCCAGGTTGTTTTCAAATCACACCGATGTTTATTACATTAACTGTCGGAATGATCTTTATTTGAGTGCCAATTTCAAAAAAACGGGAGGTAATTTTTATGAAGCGTTTTAGTATTCAACCTATTATCGTCACGATACTCATTGCGTTCGTCGCCGCGGGATTCGGCGGCTGCTTCGGCGGATACAATGTGATGGGACTTCACCTGTTTTCGATAAAAATCGAAGTTCGTGGTCCTAATAACGCCGCTCTTGTCGGCGCCGTTGTAAATTGCAGCTGCGGCGAAACCGTCACTATCGATACGACAGGCATCGCAACGTTGCACTTCTCAGATGTTGGTCCATATTACGTCTCGGTCGTATATCAGGATAGAGTCATCTCATCATACAATGTGTCTATCCCTTCAGATGACGGGAAGAAGTTGACGACCAACTATGCGCCGGCGACGGCCCAGCCGACAACCACGACCGAAACCGCTCCTCCTGTAGACAACAGCGGTCTCGCCATGATGATGACTCGTCTTTATCCGATCCTGTTCCAGTATATGTTCAGCGCGTACGGATATAACATGGAATTGAATCCTTATCAGCCCGGACAGTATACCGATTGGACTCTTACGGGCAAGAGCGGAAAACCTTTTGAGACCCGGAAAGCATTTCTGACCACGCTTCCGGATGGGAAAGAATGGTGGGGACTTACCTATATTTCAAACAAGGACTCCATAATAATGGAAGTGATGTTTTCCGAGAAGCACCAGTCGATCCGGCGAATGCGGCAAAAGTTTGGGAATGATACGCCGAAAGAAGTTCCTGTAACGGAAGGATGGTACACCGCACCGATGCAATTGACTCCCGAGTCAGTTGAAGGTGCAGTTGTGAAAAAAGGAGTGAGCGTTACCGTTCCGGCGGGATCATATACTTGCGATCAGATTGAGTTCGCAGTAGGCGCAGGGAACATGACCTTGAGAATGTGGAGAACGACAAGTGTGCCGGGCGGAGTCGTCAAGTATGAAATGGTTGACAAAGGCGGCGACACTATTTATACCGGTGAATTAAAATCCACTGGCACGGGAGCCGCGACTCAGCTAGGTTCATATTAAAAATAGTTTTCTCCGCAAGACGCTAGGTCGCAAAGAATTTTAGGTATCGTTTCACCTTGTTCTTTGCGACTTTTTTCAAATGGAATCGTTTCGGAACGGTTCATATCTGGATTTGATTCCAACCGGGGTTTGATTCTCCATCGCATCGCTGGTAAATTATCCCTATGCAGACCGGTGATCGAGAAGAAATTTATTTTCGCGTGAACAGCGCATCGTAATGAATTAGTTTTCGGCTTTTAGTCCATGAAGTATGAGCAATTTTAACATTGTGTCGGAATACAAGCCATCCGGGGATCAACCTGAAGCGATCCTCGAGTTGACCGAAGGAATACGGAACGCCCATAAATTTCAGACCCTCCTTGGGGTGACCGGTAGCGGTAAGACATACACCATGGCACAGATCATTCGGAACATCAATAAACCCACTCTTGTCATCTCACATAACAAAACGCTCGCCGCGCAGTTATATGGTGAGTTCAAACAATTGTTTCCGGAAAACATCGTCGAGTTCTTCATCTCCTATTACGATTATTATCAGCCTGAGGCGTACATTCCCCAGACCGACACTTACATAGAAAAGGATTCTTCCATCAATGATGAAATAGACCGTCTTAGACTCCGTGCGACAAGCTCTCTGCTCAGCGGGCGTAACGATGTCATTGTTGTGGCGTCCGTATCATGCATATATGGAATCGGCTCCCCCGAAGATTATCAGCACGAAGTTGTGTGGCTGCGAAAAGGCGAAAAGATGGGACGTCGGCACCTCCAGGAGATGCTGATAAAAAGCCTTTATTCAAGGAACGATGTCGAATTCCTGCGCGGAAATTTTCGAGTACGCGGAGACGTACTTGAGATATTTCCAGCTTATGAGATAGACGAAGCGGTAAGAGTGGAATTTTTTGGGGACGAGATCGAGTCGCTGAAAACTTTCGATCCTCTGACGGGGGTACCGGCTGCCGAAATGGACGAGGTATTCATCTATCCGGCAAGGCACTTTGTGACCAGCGAGGACAAGCTTGAATCGGCTGTAAAGAGAATTGAGAACGAACTCGTGGACAGACTGACCGAGCTTCGCGCACTGGGGAAATATTTGGAAGCACAGAGGCTGGAACAACGTACGAGATTTGATATCGAGATGATGCGCGAGGTGGGATACTGCAACGGAATAGAAAATTATTCGCGCCATATTACGGGAAGGGAACCGGGCCAGCGTCCTTATGTCCTGCTGGATTATTTTCCTAAAGACTTTTTGATGTTCATAGACGAATCGCACCAGACGATCCCTCAGCTCCACGCGATGTACCATGGTGATCGTTCACGGAAGATGACCCTTGTCGAATATGGATTCCGGCTCCCCTCTGCGCTGGACAACAGGCCTCTGAAATTTGAAGAGTTCGAATCGATGGTTAACCAGGTCGTTTTCGTCAGTGCGACGCCGGCGGAGTATGAACTCGAGAAAAGCCTCGGCGTAATTGTGGAACAAGTAATAAGGCCGACCGGCATCGTCGATCCTGAAGTTGAAATAAGACCCGTGAAAAATCAGATGGACGATTTGATTCAGGAGATACGGGAGCGGGTGAATATAAAAGAACGTGCTCTTGTGACAACATTGACGAAAAGGATGGCAGAGGATCTCACGGAATATCTCAGGAATTTGAACATCAGGGTGAGGTACATCCATTCGGATATCGATTCCCTTGAAAGGGTCTCGATTTTGCGGGACCTGCGTCTCGGTGAATTTGACGTCCTTGTCGGAGTGAATCTTCTCCGCGAAGGGCTCGACTTGCCCGAAGTTTCTCTTGTCGCAATACTGGATGCCGACAAGGAAGGATTTTTGCGTTCTGAAAAATCTCTGATCCAGACCGCCGGGAGGGCGGCGAGGAACATCGGAAGCAAAGTTATTTTATATGCTGACACGGTTACTCGAAGCATGAAAAAGATGATCGACGAGACGGAGCGACGCAGAAAAATCCAGTCGGATTACAATGTGGAGCACAATATCAAGCCGAGGTCAATATTCAAGACTGCCGAAGAAATTCGCGCCTCGACTGCTATCGCCGATGTTCGCGCCGAGAGCGAGGAGAAGACAAAGAAGCTCCAGCAGGCATCTGTCTCTGAGAAATCCGAAAAATACCTGACTGACCGGCAAAAGGGAGATTTGATAGAGAGGCTCACTAAAGAAATGTACCAGTCTGCGAAGGAGCTCGACTTCGAAAAAGCCGCAGAACTTCGAGACGAAATTCATAGACTGTCCCGCGAACGGGACCAGAGGTCGGCAAAAAATTGAAACCATTTCAGAGTCTGACCCGGTTCACGGAGGCACTTGCAGATTTCATCTATCCTCCCGCATGCTCAACCTGTTGGAGAGAGTTACAGCGAGGTGAGTACTACATTTGTCACAACTGCTGGAATGGATTCGAGCGGGTTTCGCCAACTGAGACCATCATTCAGACAATTGAAGAGAAATTTCTTGCCGACGGATGCATTGACAGAATTGATTCCGTTTTTCTTTTCGAGCAGGATCCACGCGTGAGGACCGCGATTCATCTTTTGAAATATTCGGGAGCCGAACGCATAGCGGATCGATTTGGCTTTTTCATGGCAAAGGAAATTGTGGCCGATGAGGAACTTTCAACGAGTGACATGATTGTTCCTGTCCCGTTGCACCCCGCACGGAAACGCGAACGAGGTTATAACCAGAGCGAGTTGATTGCAGGCAAGATCGGAGTCGAGCTGAGAATAAGAAATGAATGGCACTTATTAGAGCGAATCAGGCAGACTCAAACGCAGACTCTGTTTGATGCAGAGGGAAGAAAGAAAAACATCGCGGGCGCGTTCTCTATGGGCAAACATTTGAAAGTGGCCGTAAAAGGGAAAAATATTCTTTTGATAGACGATGTGATAACGACAGGATCGACAATAAGAGAATGTGCAAGGGTTTTGAAGGAGAATGGCGCAGCCAAGGTATACGCGGCATCGGCGGCGATAACGATATAGGGATTCGATTTATTTTGGATTTTCCCGCGATTTCCTTTAAACTTCAATATGAAACGAGTCCTTTTTTTTGTGGTAATGATGTCAATTGCATCTTCTTGTTCAAAAAAAACTGAGCAGGGACAATCTCAAAGTACGCAGCATGTTGCCCAGATTCCTTCTGTGACGATGCCGCAGTTCGACGGCAAGTCGGCTTATACTTTCTTGGTTAAGCAATGCGATTTCGGACCAAGGAATCCCAACAGCACGGGGCATGAAAAATGTCTTGCGTATTTGCAGCAGCAGTTCAGTCTTTATGCCGACTCGGTCGGTCTGCAAAGTTTTTCCGTCCCGGGATATGACGGTGTAGTCCTGCGGCTGACGAACGTGATTGCAAGTTTCAACTTGAAAGCGAAGACGCGGGTACTTGTTTCGGCTCATTGGGACACGCGGCCGCGCAACGATCGGGAAAGCAGCGGCCCCACGGACAAGCCGATCCTCGGTGCAAATGACGGCGCGAGCGGTGTCGCCGTATTGCTCGAGATGGCGAGGTGCTTTAAACAAAATCCCCCCCCCGAAGGTGTCGACCTTGTCTTGTGGGACGGAGAAGATTACGGAAAGGAAGGAAGCCTTGACTACTATTTTCTCGGCTCGAAATACTGGGCGGCAACGAAACCATTCTCGTATTATCCGATTTTTGCGATTAACCTCGATATGGTCGGTGACAAAGAGTTGACTCTTCCGAAGGAATATAATTCCATCCAATATGCGGGCGACGTCGTAAACCTCGTCTGGAACACCGCTGCGGAAATGGGAATGTCGCAATTTGTCGACCGCGTCGGTGATCCGGTTTCCGATGACCATTTATCGCTCGACAACGTCGGAATAAAATGTATCGACATTATTGATTTTGCCTATCCGGATGAGTCGAACAGGTACTGGCATACTCTGGAAGACACACCGGATAAATGCAGCGCGGAAAGTCTCGCTGCTGTCGGCAGAGTCATAATTCAAGTTTTGTACAGAAAAATTCCAATTTGAATTTTATGACAGATAATTATCTCCAACTAAAAATTTCCACCGACCAGCCCGTGAACGATCTGATTATAGGTTTCCTCAGCGATGTGGGTGCGGAAGGTTTTATCGAAGAGACGAACGAGCTCTCCTGCTACTTCGCAGACCGTAAATGGAATCCTTCGTTTCGTACCGACGTAAATGAATTTCTCATCAATCTGAAGAAGCAGGGAAAAATAAAAAATTTTTCCATTGAAGTCCTTGCGGTCCGCGATCAGGATTGGAACAGGGAATGGGAAGACTCGGTTGTGCCCGTTGAGGTGACAAACAATGTCGCTATCAAGCCGAGCTGGAAAGATTATTACGGCGATGCGAAGATTGTAATCGAGATCGATCCGAAGATGTCGTTTGGTACGGGACATCACGAGACGACCCGGATGATGATCGGGTTGCTGGAAAAATTCATAAAGGGCGGCGAAGCAGTTTTGGACATTGGAACCGGAACCGGTGTTCTCGCTATTGCAGCAGTAATGTTGGGCGCCAAGAAATGTGCTGCTATAGATAACGACGATTGGTCAATTGAAAACGCCCGTGAAAACATCGGCAGGAACGGCGTGGCGAACAAAATTGAATTGATGAAGGGGGATCTGGCTTCCGTGCCGTCTTCCGAATTCGATATAGTGGTCGCTAACCTGAACCGTAACACTCTTCTCTATCTCAGAGATGAGATATATGATCGCACCGCAAGAGGCGGGCGGTTGCTGCTCACGGGAGTGCTTACGCTTGACGAAGAAAGCATAATCAGCGCATACGCTCAAAAAGGATTTAAATCGGAGGAGATCATTCACGAGGCCGAGTGGTCGGCTTTGGTGCTCAAGAAATGAGGTATGCTTCGATAGACATCGGAACGAATACGATTCTGATGTTGATAGGAGAGGTAACAGGGGGAGGCGGGGAAGATTCGCTTAAGATTACTCCAATAAAAGATTTCTACAGTGTTCCGCGGCTCGGTAAAAATGTCTCCGTAACGGGAAGGCTCGATGAAAACTCAATTGAACTTGCGTTTAATGTCCTGAGAAATTATAAAGCGATAGCGGGTGAACATAAGGTCGACAGGATTATTGCTTCTGCGACAAGTGCTGTGCGAGACGCTGCAAACAGGGACGGTTTTGTCAGACGAGTGAGGAGCGAACTGGGGATCGAAGTTGAAGTGATAAGCGGTGAGTTGGAAGCGGAGATGGACTTCATCGGTGCTGTGAGCGGAGCGCCGGATCCAAGCCAGCAAACTCTTGTTATTGACATTGGCGGTGGAAGCACGGAGTTGAGCTATGGAAAAGGGTTCGAGCCCTCTCTTTCTCGAAGTATCGACATCGGAGCGGTCAGAGTCACTGAAAGATTTCTCCATCATAACCCTCCGATTCTGACGGAATTAAAGAAGGCGGCCGAGTTCATAACGGCCGCTTTGAATCAATTCCCGTTCACAAAAATAAATCCTCGCGTGATCTTCGGCGTAGCGGGAACTCCGACTACGCTTGCGTTGATTGCCCAGCGGAGACATGAGTTCGACGCATCGGCTGTCACAAACTACCCAATGACGACTAGAACACTTCGGAAAGTTTTTGATGAAATCAAAAGCAAGCCTTCAGGCGAAATACTTGAGCTTACCAAAGCGGCTGAGGGCCGAGCAGACGTTCTTGTTGCGGGTGCGTTGATCCTTTTGAAAGTTCTGGAAGTAGCCAATGCGGCAGAGTTTTTGACCACGGATCGCGGATTGCGGTACGGTTACCTTTTTTGTAAGCATAAAGGGCTTCTTGAAAAATGACGCTGTCGTCGCTCGCCGGACACGCAGTTGAACTTCTTGATAAGATTGTAAGGTCAGATCCGCCGGCGGATAAAATTATCTCAGAGTTCTACAGACAAAGGAGATATCTCGGATCGCACGACAGGCGATGGATAACGGAAAAAGTCTACGGAATTATCCGAAACTTCATACTTCTGCGGGAAATTGTTGAGGAGTGTTCCTCTGGCTTGAAGCCACTAAATGTTTTTCTACTCTACGAGATTCTGATCGCCGGGATGGAGCCGAACGAGATCAGCAATATTTATTCTCAACTTCTTGAGTCGTACAGGCTTGCCGGCAGCGAAATAGATCTTGAAAGTTTATTGAAATGTTCCGCGCGTCAATTGTCGGCGCTTAAGGACAACGAGTTTGCGTTGAATTCGTTTCCGACCTTTTTTCGCGCTGTCCTGCCTCCAAGTGTTAAAGATGAATGTGTCCAAATAATGCAGGCTCTGAACCATGAAGCGCGAGTTTGCATTCGTGTCGACACATCGAAGATTTCGCGAGACGAAGCAATAGACTCGTTTCGAATAGAAGGCATTGAAACGTCACCGTCTTATTTTTCTCCTCTCGGACTCTATTTACCGGGGCGGATCAATCTTAATACAGTGGCGCTCTATAAGAACGGTGCGATTGAAATTCAAGAAGAAGCAAGCCAACTGGTCGGGCTGATTGTTGAGCCGGGAAAAGGTGAGGTTGTAGTCGACACATGTGCCGGCGGCGGGGGAAAAAGTCTGGAATTCGCGTCTTTATCAGGAGGAATGTCGGAAATCCATGCTCTTGATGTTGACAAAGAGCGGATCGATAATCTAATGGTGAGGGCCGCGAGGAGCGGCTACGGAAACATTTCTTCGAGAGTTGTTTCGAGAGAAAGTTTTGACGGTATTGAGGAACTTGTAGGCTGTGCCGACAAGGTAGTGATCGATGCGCCGTGCAGCGGAAGCGGTACCATTCGCAGGAATCCCGATAAGAAATTTCGACTGACAAGAGAATCAGTAGGGAAAAAAGCCGCTTACCAGAAATTCTTATTAGAACATTACTCGCAGCTTGTCAGAGTCGGAGGATTGCTCTTCTACGTCACGTGCAGCATTTTTGAAGAAGAGAACCGCTCGGTCATCAAATCGTTTGCGAATTCAAATCGAAATTTCGAATTTGTCGAGGTGTCGAGCATCCTTACAGAGAAAAAATTTTCTGGCTTGATCGAAGATGGTTTTCTTTCGATATACCCGCATCGCGCAGACATGGATGGATTCTTTGTTGCAGTCATGAAACGCGTCGGCTGATCAGGAGAAACAATTGAAAGCCCACATCTTCGAGGGCTGTGGACGAAAATGATGTGGGCTGTTACTCACTCTGATCCTACGAAGAACCTTTCAGAGTCTTGACCAGATCTACCATGAGGATAATCAGCGCAAATGAGCCGACAATAGCAGGTACGTAATAGACATCATGGTAATTTAGTCCGGGGAACCAGCAACCAAACACCGGCGATCCTAGCCAGGCTCCGAGCCATCCCCAAATCACTGTTCCAATGAAAGACTCAATGCCGCTTCTTACCCGAGTCTTTAGTGCGAAATGGAGAATGAGAGAGACCACCACGCTGATCACCAGCAAGATGAGAAAGCTTATGAAATCCATCCCAATCATTTTGCCCTTCCTTTCATTTTAGATTGTCAGGATGAATAAATGATGTCCGGTCGGTCTCGCTTCACTGCGAAAAAACTCCCGCCGGTCGAAAAAAATTAACCAAAGTGATGAGCAAATACAAACCGGATTTTTTGCCTCGACTTAGCACTGCACGGGCGTGACGGAGATATGAAGAGGAAATCATGTCATTCTTTCGTGTGACAGATAGCTGAGTTTTCGATCTAATTCGGTTTTCTCTTTCCGATTCGGTTCACGATCTTCACAAATTTTTCTGCGGCAGTCGTTATGTCATCTTCGGTGGTGAACCTGCCGAAAGAAAACCTCACGGTCGCCATAGTTGTTTTGTCGTCCCTCCCGATCGCCTTAATAACATGAGAAGGCTGAAGACTCCCCGAACTGCACGCCGATCCGCTGGTCACCGCAACGCCTTCAAGATCCATATTAATTATGAGTGCCTCGCCGTCAATTTCATGTTCGCTGCTGTTAATCGACACGCTGAGAATGTTTGGCAATGAACTCTCTTCGGGAGAATTAATTATAACTTCAGGAATTTCGGCCGAAATTTTGTTTCTCAAGAGAAGATTAAATTCTGAAAGCCGCATTTGTTCTTTATCTGAATCTTGCGCGCATAGCTCACCGGCCTTTGCGAAGCCGACGGCGAGCGGAACGCTTTCCGTGCCGGGGCGGCGATTTCGTTCTTGCGAGCCGCCATGGAACATCGGTTCAAAGTCGATCCCTCTTTTGATATAGAGTGCTCCGATTCCTTTGGGTCCATAAATTTTGTGTGCGGTAAATGAGGCAAGATCGACATCGAATTTGTTAACGTCGAATCTTGTCTTGCAGAATGATTGAACCGCATCGGTGTGAAAAAGGACTCCTCTATCGTGTGCGGCCCCTATCAGCTCGGGCAAATTCTGAATCGTGCCTATCTCGTTGTTCGCATGAATTATGCTCACCAAAAACGTTTCATCAGTTATGGCATCCTCCAGCTCATCGCGCGAGACGAAACCCTTTGCATCCACCGGCAGGACGGTCACGTCGAATCCACTTTTCCTCAGCGACTCGGCTGCATTGAAAATGGCATGATGTTCAATTGAAGATATGATCAGATGTTTCTTGCCCGAATGCGAAAATTTCGCTGCGACTCCGAACAAGGCGGAGTTATCTGATTCTGTGCCGCCGCTCGTGAAGAAAAGCTCGGATTCTCGCGCGCCGATGAGACCCGCTATTCTTGCCCGGCTGTTCTCAAGCGCCGACTTCGCTTCTCTGCCAAAGCCATGAATGCTTGAGGCATTCCCGAATATTCCTGAAAAATACGGGGTCATTGCCTCAACGACTCGTTTATCCGTCGGAGTCGTCGCTGCGTAATCCAGGTAAATCCTTCTCATTTGTGCATTTCCACGAGTTTTCTATCATAAAATATAAAACCGTTTGAACGAATATTTAGTTCTTTTGAAAGGCAGGCTTTGTTGGCGTTGATTTTCTTTCGGTGCAGGTTTATTTTTGATGAAGCATTTGACAACTTAATTAACAAATAAGCAGGGAGCATCCTATGAAAGAGGCTATGGAGTTTTTGAAGAACGCTCCAATATTTGAGGAGCTTGAGGAAAGGGATTTCGCGAAAATAAGTGCTTGCGGCGTCAAAAAAGATTATAAAAAGGGTGAAGTGATTTTAATGGAGGAGGAAACAGGATCTGCATTATTTGTCATAGTTGGCGGTGAAGTGAAGGTCGTTCGCGTGGGAGATGACGGGCGTGAAGTCATTCTAAGTATCCTGGGTCCGAGCGATATATTTGGGGAGATGGCGTTGCTCGATGGGGAGACTCGCTCTGCCAGCGTCGTCGCACTGGAACAATCGGAGCTATTCATGATTCATAGAAAGGATTTTCTCGCCCTGCTGCACGAGTACCCGAGCATTGCAATATCACTCTTGAGACATCTTACCCTTCGTCTAAGGAGAGCAGATGCTTTGATCAAGAGTCTCTCTCTGAAAGACGCATACCATCGCGTCGGCTATGTTATACTTCAGTTTGCCGATGAACGGGGCAGGATCAAGCAGGGTAAAGTTGAAGTCGATAATCTGCCCATTCAACAAGAGATCGCAAACATGGCCGGTACTACGAGAGAGACGGTCTCTAGAACACTCAGCAAAATGGAAAAGCTGAAACTAGTCAACGTCAATGGCAACACGCTGGTCATACTGGATTACGAAGGATTTAGACGAAAATTTAGTTGAAAGAAAAAGTGGAACCACAATCCGGTATTTCCCGGACAATCGATCTTCACACCCATACTTTACATTCCGACGGGGCGTTGACTCCGCGCGAACTTATTGAAAAAGCGAAGTCAGTCGGCATCGAATTAATTAGTGTAACCGACCACGATTCCGTCGCCGGGTTGACCGAAGCACAATCTTGCGCAAACAAAATCGGAATCGAGTTTATCCCGGGAATTGAGATTACGTCGAGCTATAAGAAATACCAACTTCATTTTCTTGGTCTTTTTATCGATTACACAAGCAATAGTTTTAATTCGTTGCTTAGTCATCTGCGAGATGCAAGAGTGAGCCGCGCAAGACGAATAGTTGACAAGCTGAATAAGATCAAGATCCCGATAAAGTTTGAATCTGTTCTTGAGAAATCGGGCGTCCAGAATTCAATCGGGCGGCCGCACATTGCCAGCACGATGGTTGAAAAAGGGTACGCTGAAAGTTACGATGAAGTGTTCGACAAATATCTCGGAATCGGGAGACCGGCGTACGAAGCAAATTGCCCTTTCCCTCCAGCGGAAGCCATAAAGATGATTGCACAAGCCGGTGGCTTGAGTTTTATCGCTCATCCTTCGCATTATGTTAACGAGGATTTGTTGCGGCAGTTCCAGAAGCTCGGACTTGATGGAGTTGAAGTTGTTCATCCTTCTCATTCGCCGGACGAAACAGAATGGCTGCGGAATTTTGCGGACGGCAATGGCTTTTTGAAATGCGGCGGCAGTGATTACCATGGCGGCTTGAAGAACGACGACGCTAACATGGGGAAGTATTCTTCTGAAGAACGCTGGCTTGAATCAATGCAAAAAAAATTAGGCAGGAGAATCGTTTAGTGGCTATTCACGAGGGAAAATTAAACGGAAGTGGAATGAAGGTCGCGATCGTGGTCAGTCGATTTAATGGATTCGTGACGGAACGTCTGTTGTCGGGCGCAATGGACGGTCTTAACCGTCATGGGGTTTCCGAGAGCAATATCGATATTTACAGGTGTCCCGGCGCATTTGAGATTCCCGCAGTCGCAAAAAAAGTCATTGAACAAAAAAAGCATGATGCAGTAATTTGTCTCGGAGCGGTGATCCGGGGAGAGACGCCCCATTTCGATTACGTCGCCGGCGAATCGGCGAAAGGGGTAGGAAAACTTTCACTTGATTCCGTGATTCCGGTAATATACGGAGTGCTAACAACAGACACGGTCGAACAGGCGATCGACCGTGCGGGAGGAAAATCAGGCAACAAAGGCTACGATGCAGCAGTTTCTGCTATTGAAATGGCAAACTTGTTCAAATAATCCGCGTCCTGGCGGAAATGAAGGACGTGTTCCAGAAGAAACGAAGGATTAGCCTGATTTATGATTAGAAAATTGCCGGTTATCATCATGGTGTCCATGATGGGGTTACAAGCATCCGCACAAACTCTTATATGGAAGAATTTTTCTTCCATGTACAATGTGAATGGAATCACCATTTTCAATGGACATGTGTGGGCTGCCACTTCAGGCGGAGTATTTTCCTATTCGCCGGTGAGCGGCACTTTTGATGAGTTCACCACGACCGAAGGGTTGTCGAACATACAAGCGACCTCAATAATTTCCGACTCTGGAAATATCTTGGTGGGTGAAGGAGATGGAACCATCGATGAGCTCAACAGCTCCGGGGTGAGGTATAGGTCACAAAAGGACATCGAAAAATCCTCTGCGTTGTCTAAACGGGTCAGAAATCTGGCAGTTGCCGGAGACACGCTGTTTGCATGTACCGACTTTGGTGTGATTGTCATTTCAAGAAGCTCGTTCGGAATTCTTGATAGCTATCTGCACTTCTTTCCGAAACAAGCCACCGACACCGCAAATTCAGTTGCGATTTTTCATGGTGATATTTATGTAGCGAGTCCGTTTGGTCTGTCCTTTGCGCCGCGTTCTGCGACAGATCTTGCTGCGCCAGATTTCTGGAACGCGGTGCCGGACTCGATCGGATTCTCCTCCGGTGTGAGCTCGCTGGTGGTTTTCAACGGTTCTTTGCTGGTTGGAACGAACCATGGCATCTTTTATTCATCCGATGGAATCACTTTTCAGCTGCTCCCAGGCACAGGCACGATGAATGTTGTAACACTTGTTGACGACGGGAATTCGTTGTTAATAAATTCGCAGAACGGACTGTTCAAGTTGCTCCCTGATAATTCCATCTCCACGATCTACAGCGGCGGCGTTTCTTTGCACAATGTAGCGGCGTATGCCGACACATTAATTCTCGGCGGAACGTCGCTAGGATTACTTTCCATCGGATCTTCAGTTCAAACCATCGTGCCCCCTGGTCCGGCTACAAATTTTGTCAACCATTTGTCTGTTGACGCATCAGGAAATCTGTGGTGCGCGACCAGCTCAGATGACCATGGATGGGCGTTCATGAAATTTGACGGAACCAAATGGAAAAATTATAGTCTGAGTCAGACTCCGATCTTGACGACGAACCAATTTTTCCAGATCAGCGCGGTTTGCGGAAACAGAATTGTGGCAGGCGCCTGGGGCGGGCCTGGACCGAAACCGACTCCGAGGGGTGGGATAGCTCTATTGAGCAGCGATACGATAACAAAGGTGTTCAACAGTTCCAATTCACAGCTTGTCGGCATTTCGAATGACCCTACCTATGTCGTGGTGGGAGACGCTGCATGTGATGCAAATGGTAATATTTGGATGACCGATTTTGGCGCGTACAACGGGAACATATTGGCAGTCTATTCCCCTCAGGACTCTTCATGGTACACATTCAACAACCCTTATTCGCCGCCCGCCGGTTTTGTTTCAATTGCCGTCGACGGCTACGGGGGAGTGTGGGCCGGAGATCAGTTTGTAGATAATCAGGGCAATTTTGATGGAGTGTTTTATTATAACGCGAATGGAACCCTCGATGACAAAAGCGACGATCAAAGTTTCCCTATCGGAACAAGTGACGGACTCCTGAGCGATCAGGTAAATTCGGTGATGGTTGATAATGAAAATCAAGTATGGGTAGGGACGACTCTGGGCCTGAATGTAATCTATGACCCGACCGATCCGAGCTTGGTATTGTCAATTTACTCGATGCTGGATCAGGATATTCTGGGGATTGACTACGATGCCTTGGATAATAAATGGATTTCGACAGTGACTGGCGTATTCGTGTTATCGAAAGACGGCAATACGCAGCTAGCACAATACAATATCACGAATAGCCCGATTCCCAATGACAATGTGGTTTCTGTTGCTTGCGACAGAATTCACGGGATTGTGTACTTTGCGACGAACTACGGAGTAACTCAATTAAAAATGGGAGTGATACAACCGCAGACAAACTTCACCAAGATAAAAGTGTACCCCAATCCTGTGAAGTTTCCGATCAAGGACTATGTACGAATTGCGGGACTTGTCGCGGACAGCCAGATCAAGATTTTTTCCGTTGCCGGCAAAATGGTTAGTCATCTCCCCGGTCCGGCGGGAACCGTTCAAGGCGATATTGCTTATTGGTTTGGTACTGATGACGAGGGTAGACTGCTGCCGAGTGGAATCTACATAATAATTGCTTATTCTCCGGACGGTACCCAGAGCGCCGTAACAAAAGTAGCGATAGTCCGATGAATAAATGTTTCCTTTCCGCTTTCAGGAGTAACTCGATGTCGACCGCTACTGCCAATGTGCGCGATATACCTCCACGTGAGTGTCCTGCGTTGCGTTAATTCCAAACCCTGCCAAAGTGGCGTCATAAATTTTTTGAAGCGATACATCTAGGTCTGGTAATCGCACGTGTACACCCGTGCGGAGAATAATGAACTCAGGCTTTTTTGCTTTTAAATATTCTTCGGTGCTTTTGTTGTAGTTGTACCAGTCTTTGTCAACCAATCCACCCAAATCGTAAATACCGCATCCCGAGTACACCCCGATTATTCCTACATCGGGGGTGGCCACGTGACAATTCCCGGTGTTTAATTTATTCAACAGTTCGGCAATCTCCGTATAATGTTTTTGGAATCCTTCGTAAAATCTGTCTGCATCGGGTTTAACTATGAACGCGGTGAAAAGAGAATTATAAAATGCTGAACCGGCAATCAGGGCGACCCAGGCGAAACGTTTTGTCCCAGTAGAGAAATTCCATCTTTGTATTACACGACCTACAAAATCTACCGTGACAAGAATTACGAGCGGCGTGATCATCAGCGAGTATCTGGAGATGATTGCGACGTTTTTTAACATGTAGAAACAGAAAAACGAAAACGTCAAAATCATGAAAAGAAAGGTTTCTGAATTTATTCTCTTCGTGGTTATTAGTTTGGGATTTCTTGTCGGGAGGAGAAACATAGTGACCGCGACCAAAATAAATCCAATCTCAACGAGGTTTTCTGACAAAAGTAATTTTGCGTCCCGCAGCAAGGTGTAAATTTCAGTCGAAAAGAACGGATCTCCTGCCTTTGAGAGGAGTGTTGTCGGGACGATAGTTCCGTAGTATGCTATTGCAAAGGTCAGCCAGCACAATAGCGGCAGTGCTGACAAGATAATCTTGACGAAATCAAATTTCGTTTTCTGTTCTGCCAGGAGGTACGAGAAGAATATTAAGAAGACCAGACAGAACTCCGGACGTATCAACGGCGCCAACCCTAGGGGAAGATATACCGATCGTTTTGATGTGCCATCATTTTCTTTGTAAACGATGAAGGCAAGCAAAAGCATGAAGAAACATGCTGCAGGCGCTTCCATTCCGGTAAATGACCAGCGAAGAAAGTAAGCGTTCGCGGCCAACAAAAAAGCGGCAATTGATGATTCGATTGAACCGAAACGCAGTTTCGCGGTGTAATACATCATGACTATCGAAGCCGCTGCAAACCCGAGCGACAGTAGTCTGGCAGAGGCAACAAAGTTGTGTAGGATGAACGCAGTGGCCGCGATGAGCAGCGGCCAGAGTGGAGCAGTAGAGCCGTAGGTTTTGTTCCCGGCAAAACTGTACCCTTTTCCGCTTAATATATCCTTTGCGTATCCGATGTGAATGAAGGCATCATCGGGTATAAAATGGCGGTAGAGTAATAGTGCGGCGGCTCCAAAAACTAAGACGAGAGCGAACAGTGAGTTTTTCATATCTTCGGTTTTATTTATCTTAAAAGATCCAATATCAAAGTTATTATTTGTTGGGTGGCGATTCAATGATCTGCGGTGACTTCGCTACATTTCGAACTTTTGGAGGGTTTAGAATCAAAGAACTATGCTTTGCTGAGAAACCCGCAACATGGTACGAGGAAAGAATGTTCAGTGATATATGTTCCAGAAAATTAGACTTTGCGTTCCGGAGCAAGGGGCTGAAAAAAACGAAAACTTCGGCCCGTATTATTATTAAACAATATCAATAGTTGGCATTTTTCCGAACTGTCTTTTATATTAAACCGAATGGAAACGATTTCCACATCCACTCAAAGGAGGCAAACTCGATTGGACATATTTCAGAAATGTCGTGATTATACTTTAGCTGATGAAGTAAAAAAGCAAGGACTCTATCCTTATTTCCATGCTTTTGAAGAAAATGAAGGTCCCGTTGTCGTCATTGAAGATAGAAAAATTATCATGGCGGGATCGAATAATTATTTAGGCTTGACGACTCATCCGAGAGTACGCGAGGCAGCAAAGAAGGCTATCGATAAATACGGTACAGGGTGTTCCGGCTCCCGTTATTTGACGGGCTCGGTTACCTTGCATTTTGAGCTCGAAGAGCGACTGGCAAAGTTCATGGGCAAAGAGGCCTGCATGACTTACTCGACCGGATTCCAAACGGCCCTCGGAGTGATTTCAACTCTGGTTCAGCACGACGAGTATGTCATCTCAGACCGAGACAATCATGCCTGCATCGTCATGGGAACATTCATATCCAAGGGGCAAACCGCGGAGTTGGTTCGTTATAAACACAACGATATGGATCATCTTGAGACGGTGATTTCTAAAATACCGTTGGATGCTCCAAAGTTAATTGTGTCGGACGGTGTATTCTCAACATCCGGAGATATTCTGGATTTGCCTCGGATGGTGGAGGTTGCAAAGAAGTACAATGCTCGTGTAATGATCGACGATGCGCACTCGGTCGGTGTCATTGGAAAAGGTGGTCGCGGCACGGCGAGCTATTTCGGGCTGGATGGTGATGTTGATCTGACCATGGGAACCTTTTCTAAGACATTTGCTTCGCTCGGCGGTTTTGTCGTCGGCGAGAGGGCTGTCATAAACTACCTGCAGCATCATTCAGCTGCGTTCATATTCAGTGCGAGTCCGACGCCCGCTTCGGTGGCTGCGGCGATTGAAGCGCTGAAGATATTGGAAGAGCAACCGGAACTTGTTGACAAGCTGATAAGTAATGCAGATTATGTGAGACAAGGTTTGAAAAAGCTTGGTTTTAAGGTCCATGAAAACAAAACCGCGATCGTTCCTGTTATCATAGGCGATACGATGAAGACGTTACTATTCTGGAGAAAGCTTTTCGATGCCGGTGTCTACGCGAATGCATTTGTCAGACCGGGCGTCCCGCCAGGTATGGAAATGCTCAGAACAAGTTACATGGCGACGCACGAGCGGCACCACTTAGACAAAATAGTTGAACTTTTCGGAGAGATCGGAAGAGAGCTCGGCGTGATCGCATGATGGTCATCGGCACAAATTCTTGAAACCACATACAGAGAGGAAAGAGATGAGCGGAATTGACATAAAGCCCGTGCGCACAAAGAAAGACTTGATGGACTTCATAAAACTCCCTTGGAAGATTTACAGGAATGATCCATATTGGGTTCCGCCTCTTCTGATGGACAGGAAAAAACTCCTGGACACGAAGAAGAATCCGTTTTATCAACATTCCGAGATAGAAATGTTTCTTGCACATAGAAACGGAGATGTTGTAGGACGAAACGCAGCGATCATAAATTATAATCACAATAAATTCCAGGAAGAGGAAATCGGCTTCTTCGGATTTTTTGAGTCGATGAACGACCAGGAAGTCGCAAACACGCTTTTTGATGCAAGCAGGGATTGGATCAAGAAAAAAGGATATTCAGCGATGCGGGGGCCTATTAATCCGTCGACGAACGACGAGGTCGGCCTCCTGGTCGATGGCTTCGAAAGCAGCCCGATCATGTTGATGACCTACAACCCGAGGTACTACCTCGATTTATTCAATAACTACGGACTGAAAAAGGAGAAAGATCTTTTCGCTTTCCATGTGAACAAAGATCGCGTATTCACGGACAAGCTGGAACGGGTGGCGAGGATGATAACTCACAAGGAGGGTGTCACGTTTCGAAGCATCAATATGAAAAAGCTTGGCGAAGAGATAAAAAAAGTTAAGGATGTTTATAATGAAGCCTGGAGCAAAAACTGGGGATTCGTGCCGATGACAGATGAGGAGTTCGATTTCCTCGCCGAGGACTTGAAGCAGGTTGTCGAGCCTGAGCTTGCTATATTTGCCGAAGTCAACGGCAAGCCCGTGGGATTTGCACTTTCACTTCCCGATATTAATTACGCACTGAAATTCAACAAGAAAGGCCATCTGCTGCCGGGCATTTACCATCTCTTGACCAAAAAGAAACAGATAAAATGGATAAGGATCATGGTACTCGGCGTGATTCATAGCTACCAGCAGACAGGGATCTCGGCAGTATTGTTTTATGAAACGGCGAAACGCGCAGTTAAACTTGGATACCCCGACGGTGAGGCATCATGGGTGCTCGAGGATAATTTAATGATGAATCGGAGTGCGGAATTATTGAATGCAGAAAAATATAAAACTTACAGAATCTACAGGAAGGATTTTTGATCGGAGGTTTTTGAGAAATGCCAGTGAAGAAAGTTGAAAAGATATGGATGAACGGTAAACTTGTGAATTGGGACGATGCTAAGGTTCATGTGTTATCTCATGTAATTCATTACGGCTCAAGCTGGTTCGAGGGGATTCGCTGTTACGACACGGCGAAGGGGCCGGCAATTTTCCGGCTGGATGAGCATTTAAAACGACTTGAGAATTCGGCAAAAATTTATCGCGTGGATGCCCCTTACACAATAACGCAGCTCAAACAGGCAGCCATGGAGACGATAAGGGCGAACAAAATGAAAGCATGTTACATCCGCCCGATTTTTTTCCGCGGCTACGGCGATGTAGGAGTGAATCCATCCAACAATCCGGTCGATACGGTCATCGCGGTCTGGGAATGGGGGCAATACCTCGGCCATGAGGCGGTTCAGGACGGAATCGATGTTTGTGTTTCCAGTTGGCGTCGAGCAGCGCCGGATACGTTTCCGACGCTCGCAAAGACCGGCGGCAACTACATGAATTCTCAATTGATAAAATTAGAGGCGATGGCAAACGGTTACACGGAAGGTGTCGCCTTGGATGCCGATGGTTATGTGAGCGAAGGAAGCGGCGAAAATATTTTTGTCGTCCGAGATGGAATTCTTTATACGACTCCGCTGCATTCAGCAATCCTCGGAGGTATCACCAGGGCATCGGTGATCCAGCTTGCAAAGGAATCCGGCATTGAAGTGCGGGAAGAACAAATGCTCCGCGAGTTTCTTTATATTGCCGATGAAGTTTTCTTCTCAGGTACAGCCGCCGAACTCACTCCGATCCGTTCGGTAGATAAGATTAAGGTTGGAAACGGCAAGCCGGGTCAGGTCACACGGGAGTTGCAGAATAAGTTTTTCAACATTATTAGAAATGGAGAAGACACGCACGGCTGGTTGACGTTCGTGTACGACTGAGAAAGAGTGCTGATGGGCGATTTAAGGCTCTCAATTTTTCACCACTAACTTTGAATTTATTTTATGGGCGAGCAAGTATCGGTAGTTAGCAGCGTGTGGGAAAATTTTTTCCGCAATCATAAAAAGGATGATGATAATCTGGAAAAATTGCTTTCTGAAGTGCCGATTTTTTCTCAGTTGACTTCAAGGGAGTTGAGGCAAGTCAGCGGGATTGTGCACCGTCGGCAATATTCGGCGGGCGAGTATGTTTTCGCCCAGGGTGATCCGGGACTCGGGATGTACGTCATCGAAGAAGGAGAAGTCTCGATAATGTTCTTCGATGACGCGGGAAGGGAAAAAAAATTAGCGCTCCTCAAGTCGGGGGATTTCTTCGGCGATCTTTCGTTGCTTGACGAATCGCCGCGGAGTGCAGCGGCTATCTCGAAAACGGAATCGAAAATTATCGGTTTCTTCAGGCCCGATCTCATAAATCTTTTAAGCCGCTCACCGAAGTTAGGCACGAAAATCCTTTTTAAGCTGGGTGAAGTCATCGGTACTCGCCTGAGAGTGACAAACGAGCAGCTTGCTAAATTGAACGCGGAGCTGGAGAAGATTCGGAACAAAAAGTAGGGAGGTAACATGCCGACCGTCAGTTTAAAGAAAATTCTTGTTCCTCAGGATTTTTCCGATTATTCGTTGCACGCCCTGAAATATGCTGTCACCTTAGCAGGGTTGTTCAAATCCGAACTTGTCATAATTCACGTTGTGGAGCCGATAGTTTATCCCGCGGATTTCAGCTTCGGGCAAGTGAGCATTCCTGCGATGGAAGAAGAAATTCGAAAACACAGCGAAGAACAACTGAACGAGCTAGTCGCGAAGGAAATTCCGGACAGCATAAAAGTCACATCGATAATACGAGTGGGCAAGCCGTTTATTGAAATCGTCGATGTCGCCAAGTCTGAGAGCATTGACCTTATCGTTATTTCTTCGCATGGAAGGACAGGCATGGATCACGTCCTGTTCGGCAGCACAGCGGATAAAGTGGTACGAAAAGCACCATGTCCTGTCCTCACCGTCCGGCCCCATGAACATGAATTTGTAACGCCGTAAAGATTCTCGGCTTTCGGGAGTCAGACGCCCGAGAACAGGTTCGGCCAGGGCTATCACAAAGTGGTTTTTGTGACGACGCCGTGAAAGTTGTTGGGGTATGGGAACGAAGGCAATAGAATTGCCTGTTAGTTCTTCTAAAGGAACCTCGATGAAACTCCGATTGCCTTTTTCCCTTTGTGTTTTGCTCGCTGCACTCCTTTCCTTAAGCTGGAACTTCAGCAATCAAGATTGTTCAGCAGAAGGTCAAACGTACCAGCTGCCGCAGGAATCCCTGACAGACTTGAAAAATCGGGACATCAAGATGCCCACGTTGCCGTCCATCGAGGCGATGCATTGGTTCAACACCGGCGATACGCTGAATCTGAAAGGCAAAGTTGTCCTCGTGGATTTCTGGGATTACACCTGCGTAAACTGTATCAGAACCCTGCCGTATCTCAAAGAGTGGTACGGCCGCTATAAGGATGCCGGGTTGGTGATCCTCGGGGTCCATTCGCCGGAGTTTGAGTTCGCGAAGAAGAGGGAAAACGTAATGGCTGCAATTCAGAAATTCGAAATTGACTATCCTGTTGTGATGGACAATGAATTCAAAATCTGGGATCGATTTGGGAATCAATATTGGCCCGCAAAATATTTATTCGATAAAGGTGGGACACTTCGTTATATCCATTTTGGTGAGGGTGGATATGGCGAATTCGAAACGATGGTACAGAAGCTGCTGGAGGAGGCGAACCCGGACGCGAAACTTCCGGCTGTAATGGAACCGATACGGGCGACCGACGTTCCGGGAGCCGTTTGCTATCTCACGACACCTGAGACTTATCTTGGATATGCCCGAGGTTCAATCGGGAACAAGGAAGGATACTCGCATAATGAGACCGTATCATACTCCGAGCCGGGCAGCATCGACAAAGACAAATTCTATTTAGTCGGGAAGTGGGATATCGAACAACAGTTCGTACGTTACGTCGGCGGAGATGGCCTGGGGGATTCGATAAGTAGTAGGGGGAAATTGATAATTAATTACATTGCTGCCGAAGCAAACCTGGTTATCAGGCCCGACTTCAATTCTAACCCTGGGCGTCATGATCCTTTTAGGGTCTACGTGTACCAGGATGGGAAGCCCGTCGCAAAAGAAGACTGGTCAAGCGATTTGCGCGGAGATTCGGACGGCAGAACGTACGTGACAGTCGATGCCGCGCGAATGTATTATATCATCAAAAACAAGAATTACGGAAGGCATATATTGACTTTGCAGACGACATCTGATGAGTTCGCTGCTTATGCGTTTACGTTTGTGACGGCATGTCAGACCCCATCCAACTAGGAGCAAAGGATGCCGACGAACCTCTACAAACCGTACTTTTTCCTCTTCCGCCAAAGCGTTGCAGGATCGATCCCGAGAATCTTTGAAGCTTCCTCGACCGTCAGAGATTCATGTACCACTCTCGCGATATAATCTTTCTCAAGTTCATCGAGTGAAACAAGACGCTTGTTCTCCTTACTTTGGATCTCGTCGGGCAAGTGGTAGGGTTCTATTTTTCTTCCGTGGGCAAGGAGAACTGCGCGTTCGACCACATTTTCAAGTTGACGGATGTTCCCGGGCCATTGATAACCGGTAAGCATTTTGAACGCTTCGGAACTGACCTCAGGCTGGTTTTGCTTTCCGAATTTTTCGATGAAATGTTTTATGAGAATTGGTATATCGTCGGGTCGTTCACGCAATGAAGGGAGCTTTATGGTGACTCCGTTAATCCTGTAATAAAGATCATCGCGAAATCGTCCGGAGCCCAGGGCATCTTTAAGATCGCGGTTTGTTGCCGCGATGAACCGAACATCTACTTTTATTGTTTGCGAATCGCCGACCCTTTCAAATTCCCGGCTCTGGAGAAATCGAAGGAGCTTTGCCTGAGTCGTCGTAGGTATTTCTGTGATCTCATCCAGGAATACCGTACCGCCATCTGCCATTTCAAATCTTCCCTGGCGATCTTTTACTGCCCCGGTGAACGCACCTTTTACATGGCCGAACAGTTCACTTTCGAGGAGGCTCTCCGAAAGGGCGGCGCAGTTCACTGTAACAAAAGGACCGTCTTTGCGCGCGCTCGTATTGTGGATGAATCTTGCCATGACTTCCTTGCCCGTGCCGCTTTCGCCTTCGATCAACACGCTTATGTTTGTGTCTGCGACTTCGCGTGCAAGATTGAGCAATGAAAGCATCTGCGGATTCGTAGTGATTATATCTTCCGACGCCTGATATAAATTTAATTGCTGCTGGAGTTGCTTGAGTTGTCTTTGAAGTTTAAAGTTTTCATGTACTTTTTGAGCGAAGTGCTGCAGCTCCTGAAAGTCAAAAGGTTTCTGAAGATAATCGTAGGCTCCTTGCTTTATGGCTTGAACCGCGGAGTCAACTGAGCCATGCGCGGTTACGATCACCGCTATTATGTCGGGGAAAATTTTCTTAATTTCAGCCAGAAGCTGGATGCCATCAAGGGGATACATTTTCAAATCCAGGAATGCAATGTCAAATTGTTTTTGGTTGGCAATCTTCAGAGCTTCATCGGATCTTGACACTGCGGTGACCTCGAGCCCGATCGATTCCAGACAAATTTTCATCGTACGGAGAATGTTCGGCTCATCGTCTACCAGCAAAACATTTGTTTTCATGCCGAGATCTTTCTTTCGCCGACGATTCTTTTTCCTATCGGGATTGAAAAGGTGAAGACGGTGCCGATCCCGATTTGGCTTTCGACCCAAATCCTCCCGTCGTATAATTCAACTATCTCCTTCGCGATGGATAACCCCAAGCCGACGGAGCCGGGCGATGGGTTGGAGGAATCCTGCAACTGCACAAATTTGTCAAAGATTTTTTCCAGTTCGTCCTTTTCAATACCGCACCCCGTGTCTCGCACTGCTACAACCAGATTATCTCCGTTCATCGCTGCATCCACGATCACCGTTCCGCCGGCATCAGTAAATCTCAAAGCATTTGTGACTAGATTGGAAATTACCCATGATAACTGCTGATAATCAGCCAAGAAAACGGGAATTGCGCCGTCCGTATTGATAATGAGTCTAACATTTTTGTTTGTGAACTGAAGGAGAAGCGGCTGCACTGAAAACTCAATCAATGATTTCGTCTCAACTCTGTCTTCCTTTAGCTGTATTTTTCCCGACTCTATTCTTGAAAGTTCGAGCAGTTCACGCACTAATTTGGTCAAGCGTTCAGCGTCGTGTTTTCCCGCCGCAAGAAGCTCCCGCTGCTTCTTGTTGACATGACCGATATGTTCGTCCTTAAGTATGTCGAAAGTCATGTTGATTGATGTAAGAGGAGTCCGAAACTCGTGAGAGACCCTTGCCATGAAGTCAGATTTAACTTTGTCCAGCTCTTTAAATTGTGTGACGTCCTGTAAAATCAAAACCGCGCCGGAAATTTTTCCGGAGCTTGCCACGGTCGGGTTCAGCTTTATCCTGAAATATCTGTTCTCCCCTTCAAATTTTAATTCGAAGTACGGAGGTATGTCGTTTAAGTTTTCTCCGTGGAGACTGCGGTCTACGTACTTGGCAAGTTCCGAATTCTTGACGACATCCTGAAATTGTTTCCCGACCACCTCTTCTTCCAAGAGGTAAAACAGATCTTCCGCCAACTTATTCATCAACACAAGCCGTCCTTCTATGTCGACGATTATTATCGGATCGGATATTGTAGAAACTATCGTCTCGGATTTTTTCTTTTCCGAGATGAGTTTTTCAATGTTTATCTCTTCATACTTTTGAAGCCGCTCAGCCATCTTGTTGAACTCGTGTGCCAACTCTCCAATTTCATCTCGCGAATTTATGTCGGCCCTGACGTCGAGAAAACCGCGTCCGACTTTTCTGACCGTATCGATCAGCTTTTCTGCAGGTTCTGTGATATAGTGGGAAAACTGCCAGCTTGCTACTATGCTCAAGACTATTGCCAATGCCAACGCTCCGAGGACTGCGAGTGTCGCTTGATCTCCGGTGTCTGTTACTTTCGTGACAGTCTGAACCATAGCGCTGTTGTTTATGTCGAGCAATTGGAAGCATTCAATCTTAATCTTGTCAAGAAGGGGAAGGATATTGTTGTAATGATAATAAAGGGCAGCTCTGTCACGATCCCGATAAATAATGTCTTTCAGCGTATCGGTGTCGCTGGAATATTTTGAGTAGAGGGAGTCGATTCGCTCCAATATTTTTGCCCCGCGCTGCAAACCGTTGGAGCTGACCGCTTGTTGAAATGCCGCAAAGAAATTCTTCTGGTTCTCGTGGAATTGTATGTAGCCTGCGTCGCTGTAACCGCCGAGCATTAATAATTGCGCGCTGTTGTCTTGCTCAAGGCTTCTCAACATGCTTTGCGCGGCGATAACGTTCTGGTAATTCTGTCCGATCATTGTTGTGACGGCAGAAGTCAACTCATGAAAGTTATAGATCGACCAAACGCTGACGATCACGTTTATGATCACGAGGACAGTGAATCCAGCCGCGACTTTTGCTCTAAGAGTGCTGAACATATTTATTTATAAGTTTGCAAAACGGAGGATAATTATCAATGTTTGAAGATGCCGGCTGTTAATTCATTGCGTATAGCAAAAAAACGTGCGCTATGAGGGGGCGCTGCTGAAACATGAGGAAGGAGCGGTGAGTATGAAATGGCTCTGCGGAATTATTCCACCTAAAAACAAGGAATAATTACGCACGCGTCGCGATGTATATTTATTCAACTCCTTTTTCAGCCAAAAGTAGAGTCTTTTAAGTATCTGCACGATGCCAATCGTGGCATATGGCTTGATGAAATGACACTGTGATGAGAAAGTCTGAAAAAAAACATGTTTTAGGAATTGTCGCCGATGAAGATGCGATGTTCGACATTCTTGCTAAGTTCCTGACTAAAGAGGGATATGAGGTTGAACGGGTGATCCATGAAATCGGTGAAGAGGAAGATCTTTCGTTGATTATTCACGCTCCAACCAGGTCCTCTGATCGATCGAAGAATTTCTTCAAAAATCTGAAGAAGAAAAAAATTATCATTGCCCAATCTGGAGACGATGAGTACTCAGAAATCGACGACAATACGATTTTATTTTCGGAGCGTCCGCTTAATCTGAAGCAACTGAGTGACACGATAGAGAAGGCACTCTCAAGATCGAATCAAGATGTGACTGTTCACTGAATAAATGCAGTTGAGATATCGAAATTGAAAATAATTGCTGAAGCACCACATAGTGAAATGAGTTTTGGGCTGCTGATTTATATAAATGCTACTCGCTCAGGGGAAGGCACTGCCATACTTCGGCGGCCCAAAAAATTTTGTTAGAATTTCTTTTCTTTCCTCCTCCTGCTGCTGTCAGGGAAAAAATTTAGCGTCCCTGACAGCAGTCTCCTATTAACAAGGCGCGGAAAGTTTGCTCAAGTTGCACCAAATGAGTAATATTGCAGGATGAAGCATCTACTTATTTTGTCGTTCTCTGCCTCATTTCTTGGTCTAATAGGACCGGCATTCGGGCAGTCCAATGACGATTGCCTGACTTGCCACTCTGATTCCTCGTTGACAATGGAGAAAAGTGGAACAGCGGTTAGTCTTTATGTCAATGAGAAAAGCTTTAAGTCGTCCGTTCATGGGGACGCGTCCTGCGTCGATTGCCATGCGGGGTTTGATCCTAATAGCACTCCTCACAAAAAAGAAATAACTCCGGTCGATTGCGGCAGCTGCCACGATATCCCATTAGCAAAAGACACCAAACAAATGAAAGGACTGGCACACTCCAGGCTTCAATGTTTCGATTGTCATGGCAAACATGACATACAATCAACAGATAAAATCGCTGGAGACAGAGAATGTCTATCGTGTCATTCGGCGGAAAAGATTTTCCTTACATCTGCACATGCAAGAGCTGACATAAATAAGAATAAAATGGGCTGCGAATCGTGCCACGATAAGGCCCACGAGGTAATGGCTGTGACGCCGGGGCGATGGGCGGCTGAAGACACTCTTTGCGCTCGGTGTCACGGAGGAATTAATTCTGCAATCGAGGCAGGAGTCCACAAGAAGGCTTTTGTCAGCGGATCTTTGACTTGTGTGAGCTGCCACGCCGCGCACGGGACGCAAGTTTCTAAAGCAATCATCTCTCAGAACGCTTGTTTCAAGTGCCACACCGACAAAAGGCTTCTTGTTGCGGGGCGATTGTCAGGCAGCGAAATCTCTCTCGTGCAATCGTACGATCACAGCATACACGAGGAGTCGGTAAGAAAAAATGGGAAGGGTGCGACCTGCATAGACTGTCATGGCTCGCACACGATCAAACCTGCAAGCGATCCGGCGTCTCCGGTTAACCGTGCAAATATCGTCGCGACATGCGGAAGATGTCATGCAGACATCGAAACTCATTATCTGAATTCGTCGCACGGTCAGGGCTTCAAGAACGGGCTTGCTGTTTCTCCGGTCTGCACTGATTGCCACAATGAACATAGTATTAATTCGATAAGCGATCCAAACTCGCCGGTGAGCCGCGCTAATGAACCCAAGATATGTCTTGATTGTCATATTGGTAATGAGGCGGTGTTAAAGATCGTTGGGGTTTCGCCCGCCTTTCTGGAAAGCATAAAATACAGTGTTCATCTGGTTGCGCTTTCGAAAGGAAATCTAAAGGCTGCGACCTGCAGCGACTGCCACGGGGCGCATGATATGCTGCCCGCAGGAAATCCTCAGTCAAAAGTTTTCAGGAATAATATTCCCAGCACATGCGGACAGAGCGGCTGTCATCAAAATGTCGCCGCAAAATATTTCGATGGGATTCACGGCAAGGCAATTCTGGCGGGGAACAACAGCGCGCCGGTTTGCACGAACTGCCACGGCGACCATCAAATATTGGCCCCCAGCAATCCGCAATCCACGGTTTCAAACGGAAATATAGTTCAGGTTTGTTCTCAGTGTCACGGTTCCGTCAGCCTAACACAGCGTTACGGTTTGCCTCAACAGACAGTGGGGAGTTACCTGGATAGTTATCATGGACTCGCCACGCAGGGCGGATCGACGACAGTTGCAAATTGTGCGAGCTGTCATGGATCGCACGACATAAAGCCATCCTCTGATCCGACGTCGCCAATCAACAAGGCAAACCTTGCCGGAACCTGCGGAAAATGCCATTCAGGCGCTGATGCACAGTTTGCTTCTGCTGCTGTCCACGTCTTGCCTGCTTCCAGGAACGATCCGCTGCTTTATTGGATTTCTCAGATTTACGTCGTGATGATCGCAGGCATCATCGGACTTATGATTCTTCATAATATTTTTGATTTCACCAAGAAGGCAAAACGTAAGCTTAAAAAGCGGAGAAATCCATCATTCGAGCACATCCACTTTGAAGCTAGACTCCATACGAGAATGACAAAGTGGGAGATGGCCCAGCATTGGGGCTTGCTGATCAGTTTCACGCTCCTTGTTCTTACCGGATTCATGCTGAGATTTCCCGATTCGTGGTGGGTGAAATCGATCCGCGCTGTCGGAGGGGGAGGAGAAACCGTGTTTGAACTCAGGAGTCTTGTCCACCGGATGAGCGCAATCCTGCTGATTGCTACTGCTCTTGTCCACTTCTATTACATAATTTTTACAAAGAGGGGGAGAGAATTTATCCATGATATGATCCCGAGACTTAAAGATGCTCGTGACGTCAAGGATATTATAAAGTATTTCCTCGGGTTGGAAAATCAGCGGCCGAAATTCGACAGATTCAGCTACGTCGAAAAAGCTGAATATTGGGCCCTGATTTGGGGAACGGTGGTCATGGTGACAACCGGTCTGCTTCTTTGGTTCGACAATCTCTCGTTGGGGCTATTCACAAAACTTGGCCTTGATGCTGCGACATTAATCCATTACTATGAAGCGATACTTGCTTCACTGTCGATTGTCGTTTGGCATTTATATTTTGTTGTGTTTAACCCTGATGTTTATCCGATGAACCTTTCGTGGTTGTTCGGTACGATAACCGAAGAGGAGATGTTTGACGAACATCCCTTGGAATTAGAGCGGCTGAAAGAAAAAGAGGAAAGGGCAAATGAAATCGTCGTCGAAAACGGAAATGAGACCCCATCGACGGAAGATGACAGCGTCGAGCGGTAAGATCAGTTCGAGTTTGAAGAAACACTTTGAATCGCTGGTGACAACGAGGATCAGCATCGTACTCCAAATGATGTACGCGCATCCCGACGAATTGGTTGATCTTGAAAGCGGCGAGAAATATATTTGCAGTGTCTGCGACCGTGAATACAAAAGGTGCGAAGTCGAACTCGATTACAGATGTGAAGTTGCAAGAAAGCTTGAAACCGAATTCAAGGAGCTTGAGCTTGCCTTAAGCAGGCTGCGTGGCGGGAATTATGGATTTTGCGAGAGATGCTATAAATTTATCGGGAAAGAAGAACTTGAGAGAATGCTTACTCGAACCGTCTGCGATTCATGCGGCGGGCTGAGTTGACATGAAACAACCCTTGTAAGATAAAGCAGTACCATTATTGAAAATGCAGTAGCACAAATGAAAACGGAGGTAACATCATGAAATCTGTAGCGTCAGTTTTGGTGATAATTTTATTTTCGGCGATCGTGTCGATCGCGGCCGACAATAATCATCAATATGTCGGTGTTCAGGTTTGCAGCATGTGCCATAAAACTGACAAGAACGGTCAGCAGTTTCAAAAATGGCAGGCAAGCAAACATTCACAGGCAATGAAAGCCCTCGAGACTGCCGACGCTGACAAGATAGCGGCTGCCCACGGTGTGAAAGGAAAAGCCTCTGAAGCGAAAGAGTGCATAGAATGTCACCAGACTGCTTACGATGCGCCGGCTTCCTTGCTCGGCCCGAAGTTCAGCAAAGAAGACGGCGTACAGTGTGAATCGTGCCATGGTGCAGGCAACGACTACAAAGCGATGTCGACCATGAAAGACAAGCAAAAAGCGATTGCCGCAGGATTGACAGTTCTCTCGGTCGATGATGGCAGTGCCGAGAAACTCTGCGAAACCTGCCACAACAAGAAGAGCCCGACATTCAAATCTTTCGATTTTAAGAAGATGTGGGCCGAGATTGCTCACCCTGTTCCTAAGCAATAAGAAGTTTGTAAGTTCGGAAGAGAAGGAAGTGGAGTTGCTGGGAGGGCCGGCGTTGGCTGCGCCTGAGGTCATTATAGGCGAGGTGCATTGCGGCAGCGTCCTTCCGTTTACCCATTCGAACGACTTAACATCTTGTTTTTTCTTTGAGAACAAAAAGAGAGGTGGGCCGTGAAAAGTTTCTCTCATCGGTCAGCTATTCGCACTGAGCGCTCTGCTTTCAGCTGTCGGTTACCGGTTGATAAACAAGTGCTGTTGATGATATTTGCAGCCACTTTCCTTTTTGTTGATGCCTGTGCCCAGTCATTTAGCGGGAGATTCGTTACAACCTTTTATTCATACCAGCAGTACGATACCACCAATACGTCGAAGATAAGTCTCCGCGGCTTTGAAGCTATGCAACTAAATTTTGGAACGGGCGATTATCAATTACATACCTACATTCTAGCGACGAACGATTTCATAACAAGTCAACCAAACGATCCGCTGCTTCGAGCGGAGAATTTATACCTTGAGGCGCGCAACGTTGCCGATGCCGTTAATCTAAAGATCGGCAGGCAGCCGGTGTTTCAACAGGTGGGAATTTCTTCGTTTGATGGCTTGAGTGCCGATGCAAATTTCCTCGACAACAAAATTAGTCTCGTGGTTTTTGGAGGCTCGCTTCCTCCGGTTGATGAAAGGTTCAAGCTGAATTCTGATCTGAAAGATAACTTGGTGTCCGGCGCACAGGCGAGCTATTCGCCTTTTGAAAATTTCAGGATTGGCGGCGCCTATGTAGACAAGACATTTAAGCCGTCGAGCTACTACGCGCTCAGAAGAGACAGTATTGATGCGCCGAGCGACGTTCGTCAGGTATTGATAGACCCATCATCAGTGGCAAGTCAGTTCGTTTCCGGCGACGTTTTCTATTACACACAAGACGTTTCCGGATATCTCAGGCTGGATTACGACTTAAACTTTGAGGAGTGGAATCGTACCGAAGTTTCTTTTCGTTATTCGCCGATAACCGCCCTATCTGCCGATGTCGGATATTTTCATCATGATTCGAGGTTGCCATTCAACTCGATATTCTCAGTGTTCGACCATAGTGGTACTGACGAGTACGATTTTGGATTAAATTACTTTTTGATGAAAGATGTTTCTGCTTACGGCTCCGTCAATAAGATCTATTATTCCGGTGATAATTCAACCCAGTTTACAATTGGCGCGAACGTTTATTTGTTTAACCTGAACTTTTCTCACGATGATGGATTTGCCGGGAACCTGAACGGCGTAAGCGCGCAGCTCATCTATCCTTTCATGGACCGGAAGCTTATGCTGATTGCATCCGGTGAAATCACCGGTTATAAGATATTGCAGGCTGATTCTTTGCCCACAAGCCGCTTGTACAGCGGCTCGCTTGGCTTGACGTGCAGGCCCGTAAATCTTCTATCAGTTACCTTGCAAGCTCAATACTATCAGGATCCGGTTTACAGAAACGACTTCCGCGGGTATCTGCAGGTGAGCTACTATTTCTTCAGTAAATCAGGTATGCAGTGATGGAGGCGAGCATGAGACATCTTGTGGTCTTGGGAGTCGTTTTTGTCGCAGGACTTGTGACTACTTCAAGCTTGTTTGCACTGAAAGATTCTCCGGAATCTGACAACCAAAAGCTCATCAAATTTTCTCACTCTAAACACATAAACGATGTCGGCGTCGCGTGCGCTGATTGCCATACCGCGGTAATGACCAGTACAAAGGAGACGGATATTCTTCTTCCATCGATGGAAACATGTTACACCTGTCATGATCAGGCCACTACGAAGTGCGATTTTTGTCATACTTCTTCCGACAGTGCAACATACAAGGACCTTGTTCAAACGAGCGGTCCGGTTTTTTTCTCACACCAGCATCACGCGGGCGACTTGAAATTAAAATGCGAAACGTGCCATCAAGGGTTGGATAAAGTTGATTATGCGGAGCAGGACGCAAATGCTCTCCCAAAGATGGAACAGTGTGTAACATGTCATGGCCTTGTAGAAACGAATGTCAGGACGGACAAAGTTGATTATGTCGTGAAGGCGGCTCCTGGAGGGTGCGAGACCTGTCATAAAGACCTGACAAAACTAGTTCCGGCTTCTCATCGTGAGACAGATTTTGTGAGCCAGCACAAGAATTTCGTAAATGTGTCAGGGCCGCAAAATGACTGCAAATCCTGTCACAGCCCTGCCACTTGTCAGGAGTGCCATGATGCTTCAAACATGGCAAAGGATTTAACACCAGGACAGATCTATGTGCCGTCGACTCCGTCGCTTTCTCCATTGACGACGCACGATAAAACTACCGCGGAGAAAGTTCATCCCGAGAACTATCGGTTTACACATTCCATCGACGCAAAAGGCAGAGAGAGCAACTGCTATACTTGTCATGATGAACGGGCCTTCTGTGTGGGATGCCATACTTCAAACGCAAATGGTTCGAGGATAGAACCAGTGTGGCACGAAGGCGGGAATTTCATAACGTTTGGTGTGGGCAGCGGCGGCGGAAGACATGCGCAATATGCCCGGAAGGATATTGAAAGCTGTGCGAGCTGCCACGATGCTCAAGGAGCAGACCCGACTTGCATAACATGCCACACCGATCCTGACGGGATAAAAGGGAACGACCCCCGAACTCATGCGGCGTTTTTTATGCATGACGTTCAAGGAAGCTGGCACGACGACGCGGGAGCAGTCTGTTACACATGCCACACCGATCCGAATGCTCATCCAGGCGGCAAGCCAGGGATAGGGTTTTGTGGCTATTGTCACGGTAGTCATCCGGGAGACTGAAAATGAAAAAATATTTAGGCATTGGCCGTCTGTTATTTCCCGTCAATTCGATTGTTGTCCTCGGGTTGATTTTTAGCTCCTGCAGCAAACTGCAAAATAATGTTTTGGCACCTCCGCAATCTCAGTCCAACATTCACCCTGTGGGCTGGGGGACACAAGGTTCCGCAAACTTTCATGGAACTTACATCAGGAACAACAATTATGACATGACAACATGCACGTCGTGTCACGGCAGCGATCTTAACGGGGGCATTGCGAAGCGTTCGTGCTATGATTGCCACGGCGGGACTAACGGCACCCTTGCGTGTAATACATGCCATGGCAGTGCTTTGAATGCTGCGCCGCCAAAGGATCTATCCGGCGACTCTGTCACAACAAATCCGACGGTTGGTGCACATCAAAGTCACGTCGCGACGAACAATTTTTTTGCAAACGTTTCCTGCTCATCGTGCCACCTTGTTCCGGAGACCGCCGGTCCCGGACTACACCCGTTCGGCACCAAAGTTTCAGTTTTATTTTCCGGCGTGTCATTAACTCAGACAAATCTCCCGGGTTCCCGGTATTACGACAGCACCATGGCGACGGTGAAACCTGTGCCGATATTTAATTTTCAAACACTCCAGTGCTCGAACACCTATTGTCACGGCAACTTCAAGAACGGGAATAATTTTTCACCTAAGTGGACAGCCGTCGACGGAAGTCAGGATTCGTGCGGTTCATGCCATGGTTTACCTCCGCACGGTGCGATTAACGGGATTGTCCCGGTTTATCAAAGTGAAAGTGCACAGAATTGTTTTCTTTGCCACGAGCCAATGATGGGACAGACCGGGATTCAAGACAAGTCCTTGCATGTGAATGGAAAACTTGAGCTGTACGGCAATTCTCAAGATTCATGGTAGAGTGTTGTCGGTTTACCTGTGCCAATCAGACTTGAAGCGTGCGACCGCTGATTCTCGTCGAGAGCATTGCAGATGAGGGGAAGACGACGCAGGTCGTTTGGATGCAAAATGACTCGAAGAAAGTTGGCGAAATTACGCGGTCATGTTGCACTGTTCTCTCCGTAAATATCCATTAGCCTTCGTGCATCTTAAGCGACAAAATGTTACATTTGTGTCGGTTGATTCATCTTTAATTAGGAAAGAAATTGAACACACTCGATAACGTCAAGGGGTGGTTGATTGACCTGGATGGAACCCTGTTTGTCGGAGATTCGATACTGCCGGGAGCAAATGATTTTATCCGTAAGCTTCGATCTCAGAATAGAAGTTTCAGGATTGTATCGAACACGACTGTCTTATCGAGGAAGCAGATTGCACAGAAGCTGCAACGGCTCAATCTTGAAGTGGCAGTTAATGAGGTCTTTACCGCGGCGTCAGCGACAGCGGAATTGCTTCGTACCTTTGGCGGTGTTAAATGTTACCTCGTGGTGGCAAAAGACCTTGTTGAGGAATTCGATGAGATCGAGATTTCTGAAAAGAATCCGGATTATGTTGTTCTCGGGGACATCGGGAGCGAAATGAATTACGAGATAATGAATAGGGTATTCAGACTCGTGATGGGCGGTTCGGAATTAATCGCTTTGCAGAAAAATCGGTTCTTCAGAGATGCAGAAGGCTTGCAGATTGATATGGGTGCCTTTGTGGCGGGTCTCGAATACTCCAGCGGCAAACAGACAAGGATAATCGGAAAACCATCCCGACAATTTTTTAATCTTGCGGTCCATGATATTAGGGTACAAACCGGCCAGAGGTGGCTTTCCGGAGAATTCGCCATGATAGGAGATGACATCGAGGCCGACATTAAAGGCGCCATGGACGCAGGACTCATTGGAATACTGGTGAAGACCGGCAAGCATAATGACTCGTACAGCGAACATTTTGGGATCGTGCCGGACTGGTCTTTTGATTCTGTCAGGCAGCTGAGTGAGAGCCTCGGTTGAAATTTAAACCATTTCTAAACTTTCCGTGCTATGAAAAATCTTAATGTAATCGATCACCCCCTGATTAAGCGGGACCTGAGCATTTTGCGCGACAAGTTGACGACAAGCGAAGATTTCCGAATCGTTCTGAGGAGACTTTCGTCGCTGATGGTCTACGAAGTAACGAAAGACCTGCATGTGAATTCAAATCCGGTTGAGACTCCCCTGGAGAAGACGAATGGCTTCAAGATCGCGGACGAAGTCATTTTAGTGCCGGTGCTTCGTGCCGGACTCGGAATGATGGAGGCTTATTTGAGTTTTATTCCTAGTGCTAAGGTTGGACACATCGGTTTGTACCGTGACGAAACAACATTGAAACCGGTGGACTATTATGAAAAGCTGCCGCCTAATTTGTCAAAGAGTGCAGTGATCCTTATTGACCCGATGCTCGCGACCGGTGGAAGCGCTTCAGCTGCAATAAACTATTTGAAGGTTCGTGAAGCAAAGAATATCAGGATGAATTGTATCGTTGCCGCACCCGAAGGCGTAAGGCTCCTTGAGAAAGAACATCCCGAAGTGAAGATATATGCTGCAGTACTCGACCGTGAGCTAAATGAGAATGGATACATCTTGCCGGGCCTCGGAGACGCAGGGGACAGAATTTTCGGGACTTAATACTCCCCACCTTCCGATCGAGCGATGAATCAAGACGAGCACGTTCACAAGTCCGATGATGAAATCTCTCCCTTGAACCTTAATTCAAAGAGGCTCTTAAAGAACTATTACGACTGTTTCTATGAGTCCTCGGAATTTCAATATTACACCGAGAAAACCACAAGGCGATTCCTGAAAGCGTTGCTAAGAAAAGGTCGCGTTAAAACTGGTGCAGCTGTTCTTGATGTCGGATGCGGAACTGCTTTCTACACCGAACAACTCCGTATCATCGGATTCAATGCAATTGGGATAGACATCAGTCGGGTCGGGATATTGAAAGGGCATTCAAAGTATCCGTTCGTACCGCTGATCGTAGGTGATATCTCGGCGATGCCTTTGATGCCTGCGTCGTTTGACGTCCTGTTTCTGAGCGGCTGCAGCTTAATGAATATTCCGGATGTGCAAGCAATCCGGTCAAATGTTCTGCTTTTGATGAACTATCTAAACAAGAACGGTATTTTTATATTCATAGGTAAAAGTGATTTTTCAGGTGAAACTCTAGAGACCTCGGGGTGGATTAATCACACGTATGATGAGATATTGAGTTTTGTCGATAGGGAAAAAGTCAGGACGGATGGTCCTTACTTAACTAACATTAGGCTTCTGTCTGCGTTTGGTCCCTCAGTACTTAATAAAGCTTCTTCGTCCTTCATTAAAAAACTTCCCTTGAATCGCAAGTGGAGTTTTGTCTATTTCATACGCAGAAGAAGTTAGCTTTTGAACATTCTGCCGGCAAGAAATGTTGCAGCGGCAGCTAAACCGCCGATGGCCATGCTTTCGAGCCCGCTGCGAAGGAAATTCTTTCCAGTGACAATTGTTTTTGCGGCCCCGACGGCGAACAAGACGCTCAACGTGATTATAACGCTCGCGATCAAACCGGATGCCGGTTGCATGAATACATAAGGTAATACGGGCATGAGAGCGCCGAAGGCGTAGGCGCATCCAGTCGCGATCCCCGACTTTGACGGCGAAGTGGACGGATCGAGAGACAATCCAAGTTCTTCGTTCATCATGATGTCCACCCACCGTTTCCTGTCAGATGTTATGTGCGAGATTATTTTCTCGAGTATCTCGCCTTTGAATCCCTTCGATTCGTATATTTCTCTGATCTCCTGCTGCTCCACGTCCGGAAAATTGTCCAGTTCATATTCTTCACGACTCATCTCGCCCCGGTAATATTCGATTTGCGATTTCGTGGAAAGGTATGCTCCCAAAGCCATGGAGATTGTTCCACCAATCAGTTCGGCAAGCCCCGCAATTAAGATGACGCTGCTTTTCACTCCTGCGCCGTTCACCCCCGAGGCGACTGCAAATGCAGCGACAAGGCCGTCATTGGCTCCAAATACCAATTCACGGACGATGCCTCCCCCTGGAATGTGTGCCGCCTCGGTATGAATCGCAACATCTTTACCGCTGAGTATCCTTCCACGCCATGTCCATTTTGCCATAGTCTTATCCTTTTGTTAAGAATAAATTTATGACGAAAGTAGCAATCAAGAAAATGGAAAGTCTTGCTATATCTATCATGACTTTCGAGCTTGATGATTCTCATCTTCACTATACGCTGCGGCTCAAGCAAGCTCCACAATCGCCAGGGGTTATCCGGAATTCACACTTTATCTTGATTGGTTTGCTTCAGATTGCTATATTACTGTTCAAAATTGGAGAAAGAATTGTCATCTGATTATTCTACGAAGAGTTTTACTACCGAAGACGTAGAGAAAAAATGGTTCGTTGTGGACGCGGAAGGGAAGACCCTCGGAAGGCTTGCAACGAAAATAGCCGTCCTTCTTAGAGGCAAGAACAAAGCCAGATTTACTCCGCACAACGATACGGGGGACTTCGTCGTCGTCATTAATGCCGGAAAAGTTAAAGTAACGGGCAAGAAATCCGACACGAAGGTTTATTTCCATTACACCGGCTACCCGGGTGGCGCGACTTATGTGAAGTATAAGGAGCTCCTCGGAAGGAAGCCGGAGGCGGTCATTGAACATGCGGTAAAAGGAATGCTCCCGAAGAATCGGTTAGGATCAAGGTTGTTTACCAAGCTGAAAGTTTATGCCGGTTCCGATCATCCACACAAGGCTCAGAAGCCTATTGCAGTTGAAATTTAGTCAGGAGTTTTGATGGCTTCCATACAAAATACATCATTTGCAGTGGGAAGAAGAAAGACTTCCATTGCGAGAGCAAGACTTGTTCCAGGTACGGGAAAAATTTTTGTAAACGAGCAGCCGCATTTTGAGTATTTTCCTGTTGTGTCTGTCCAGAACGAGCTCTTTAAGCCGTTCGAAGCAACTGAAACCCAGGGGAAATACGACGTTCATGCAATTGTCGACGGCGGAGGGTTGAGTGGACAGGCCGGAGCGCTGAAGCTCGCGATCGCGAGAGCGCTGGTTAAAGAAGGTGAAGAGATGCGGGCACGGCTGCGCGCAGCAGGTGTGTTAACTCGTGACCCTAGAATGGTCGAGCGAAAAAAATACGGTCGCAAGAAAGCGCGCAAACGCTTCCAGTGGACAAAACGTTAATTAACTGAACAAATAAATAATCATACTCCCCGAGTCCGTCATATATCATGGTACGGACTTCCTGTTCAAGCTCTTAGAAACAGGGATTCACTCGGTGGTGTTCCGGTGCGATGATTTCAAAGCGGAATTCTGTGTGAAGATGACGGGAGTAGAAGAAAAACCAAAGGAAAGTCTATGCCAAGAGTAAGTTTAGAAGCCCTTCTTTCATCAGGCGCACATTTTGGTCACCTGACTCGCCGCTGGGATCCTAAGATGAAACCTTACATCTTCATGGAACGCAACGGCATCCACATTATAGATTTACGACAGACCCAGCAGCTCCTCGATGAAGCGTGCGAGGCAATGGCAAATCTTGCGGCCGATGGGAAGAAGGTTCTTTACGTCGGAACAAAGAAACAGGCTCGTGAGATAATCCGGCAGCAGGCCGAGCGTGCAGGAGTCTATTATGTCACCGAGCGGTGGCTCGGCGGGATGCTGACAAATTTCAGCACCATACGAAAAAGCGTACGCCGGCTTCAACACATTGAGAAGATGGAAGTGGATAATACCATCGAAAGCATGACAAAGAAAGAAGGACTTCATCTCAAGAGGGAAAAGGAGAAATTGGAGAAGACACTGTCCGGCGTCCGCGAGATGAATAAACTGCCCGGTGCCGTTTTTGTCATTGATATAAAGAAAGAACACATAGCTGTTGCTGAAGCGTCGAGACTCGGCATACCGATATTCGCTCTGGTTGACACCAACTGCGACCCTGATCCGATCACTTACTTGGTTCCATCGAATGATGATGCGGTGACAGCGATCGAGGTGATCTTGAAAGCCCTTACCGATGCCTACGTTGAAGGAAGTCAGCGGGCAAATGAAGCGAAGATGGAGGCTATGATGGAACAGTCGTCGAAGTCTTCGGATGCCTCATCTAAGAAACAAGAGAATGTAAATTGAAAACGATCCGTCAGTGGCGGAACATGACGAGTAAAAGTGCTGCATAGTGGCATCCCGCATATCCTGTTTTAACAATAGTGGGCGGGAAAGGAGAATAATTAATGGAAATAACTGTTGATATGGTGAAATCACTCCGCGAAATTACCGGTGCGGGAATGATGGAATGCAAGAAAGCTCTTCAAGAAGCGAATGGCGATGCTGAACAGGCAAAGAAAATTCTTCGTGCACACGGGGCGAAGGTCGCAGAGAAGCGCGCCGGTCGTGAAGCCAAACAGGGCGTTGTCGAGGCATATATCCACGCGGGCGGCAGAATAGGTGCCATGGTCGAGATCAATTGTGAAACTGATTTCGTGGCGCGCACAGACGAGTTCAAACAGCTTGCCCGGGATATCGCAATGCAGATCGCCGCGATGAGCCCGTTCGTCATTTCCAGAGAGGAAATCTCTTCGCAGATGGTTGAAAAGGAGAAAGATAATTTCCGCGCGGAAGCAAAGGGCGAAGGCAAACCCGATTCTGTCATCGAGAACATTGCGGAGGGACGCCTGGAAAAATATTTTCAGGAAGTGGTCCTTCTCGAACAAGCGTTTATCAAAGATCCTCAGCGTATGGTCAAGGACCTCATGATGGAAATGACGGCGAAAACTGGTGAAAACGTTTCTATCCGAAGGTTCCAGAGATTTGAACTCGGTGTCGATGGCGCAAAGTAATTCAACCGGCGGAGGTTCTGAATCTTCGCAAGATTTGTTGAAGTCGCGCATAAAAGGTCCGCCCTTTGATCATGGACGGACTTTTTTTATAATTGTATTTGAATATTGAATAACGAGGAGCAAGCAATGCCGAAGGCGTCGGACAGCGTGGAACTCAAATTTAAACGCATACTTTTGAAACTAAGCGGCGAGTCACTCATGGGGGAAAAAGGGTATGGAATCGACCCGGGTATTTTAGACCAATTTTCTAACGAGGTTAAATCGGTGCGTTCTCTCGGGGCCGAAGTCGGTATCGTCATCGGGGGGGGGAACATTTACAGAGGAATCGCGGCAGCCGCGGACGGGGTCGACAAGGTCGTGGGTGATCAGATGGGGATGCTTGCAACGGTGATTAATGCACTGGCACTGCAAAATATACTGGAGAAAAAAGGAGTCTATACAAGACTTATGAGCGCGATCAGCATGGAACAAATGGCCGAGCCTTTCATAAGGCGTCGCGCCATTCGTCATCTAGAAAAAGGAAGAGTAGTAATTTTTGGAGCTGGTACCGGCAACCCATATTTCACAACAGACACCGCCGCGGCATTGCGAGCCGTCGAGATAAGAGCGGATGTTATCATAAAGGGCACAAGAGTGGATGGAATTTATGACTCTGATCCCGAGTTGAACCCTAAGGCCATTAAGTATAACGAGATTTCTTACATGGATGTACTGAAAAAAGATCTTAAAGTCATGGACCTAACTGCGATAACTCTTTGCAGAGAAAACAAACTACCGATCGTAGTTTTCAATATGAACGTTCCCGGCAACTTGAGAAGGGTATTGTCCGGTGAGGCGATCGGATCAATCGTCCGTCATTTCTAGAATGAATTAACTAAAAATCTGGAGGATCCCATGCTGGAAAAGATTATCCATGAAACAGATGAAAAGATGAAAAAAGCTGTCGAGTTTACAAGACAGGAATTGTCTAAGCTCAGGTCGGGGAAGGCTACAGCGGCATTGTTAGATGATGTCAAGATAGAGTACTACGGCAAAAAGCTGCCGATAGCTCAAGTGGGTAGCGTGAGCACACCCGATCCGCACCTAATCACGGTTCAGCCGTGGGATAAATCCATTGTTCATGAGATTGAAAAGGCAATACTTGCCGCGAATGTCGGGCTCACTCCCTCAAATGACGGCACCGTGATCAGACTCCCGGTCCCGCCCTTGACCGAGGAGAGGAGAAAGGAACTGGTGAAGGTTGCAAGGAAATTTGTCGAAGATGGGCGAGTCTCAATAAGAAGTATCCGTCGAGACTCCAATGAGCATTTGAAAAAGGCGGAGAAAGACGAGCATGTTTCGGAAGATGAGCGCAAACGCGGCGAAACGGAAGTTCAGAAACTTACCGACAAATCCATTAAACATCTCGATGAAATCCTGAACATCAAAGAAAAAGAGATAATGGAGGTATAGGATTTCCAATAGTCAAAGTCTGAGGTCTTTTTGGCTGCCTTATTTGAAGGTGGTTATGCGTTTGGAGGTCGCCTGCTAGTCCTTTTTTGATTCGCTAGCCGGGCGAATCGGCCTCCAGCGACTCGGCTATCTCGTCCGTACGTACTACCGGTAGTCTGACTGTAACAATTGTACCTTCCTCTTCCTGGCTTTCTATTTGAATTGAACCGCCATGTGCCTGCACGAGAAATCTCGAAATCGAGAGACCCAACCCCGATCCTCTTCTTGTACCGCTTGCCGACCTTGATTTATCAGCGCGATAGAACCTATCGAAAACATGGGGAAGATCGCTCGATGGAATTCCTATTCCCGTATCGATTATTTCAAGCCTTGCAAACTTGTCTTCGGTCTTCTGCACCACTTTCACAGTGCCGTTAGGTTTTGAATATTTTATCGCATTGTCGAGCAAGTTAATGAAAATGCTGAGAAGTTTATCTCTGTCCCCCTGTACGAAAACCTCCTCACTCTCATGCCCCGAGCCGCTCTTAACTTCGTAGTTTACCCTGACACTATGCTGGGCGGCGTAGCCCGAGACTCGCGATATAGCGTCTAGAAGAAGTTCATCGATTCTCACCGGCTGCTTCAGGAGTGGAAGCTGACCGCTTTCGAGTCTGGCGATGGTCAGGAGATCATCAACAATATTAGTGATCCTCCTTATTTCCTCAACTGCGCTTTCAAGAATATTCTGGTAATCCTCGGGGGTCCTGGGATTTTTTAACGCCACTTCAATTTCGCCAAGCAAGATCGTAAGAGGGGTCTTCAGTTCGTGCGAGGCATCTGCTGTGAATTGTTTCTGGAGGTTGAATGCCTCCTCGATCCTGTCGAACATATCATTAAGTGTTCCGGACAAGCGTGAAATCTCGTCGTCAACTTTTCCTTTTTCGAGACGCTTGTCTAAGTGCTCTGCGGAAATCGACTGTGCCGTCCGTATTATCTTGTCGATCGGGTCGAAGGCTTTCTTCGCAACATAGAAACCTCCAAGTGCAGCCAGTAATATTGTCAGCGGCACCGAAATGAAAAGGAGGAGCCGAAATTGGAAGAGCGATTGATCAAGTGCCGCGGTATTCGAGGCGACCTGCACGAGATACCTTGGAATGCCGTTGTCGAGCACGGGGTAAGTGACCATTCGTAGTTTTCCATCCGTATTCAACCGCTTCGAGAACGAATTGTCAAGCGTCTCGAAAACCTGATGCTGACTCAGTGCTAGACCGAGAACCTCCGGTCCGACAGGCAATGCAAAATTCCTCAGGTTGGCGGACTTTATTATTATGTTTCCATCAAAGGACAAAACCTGTATGTACTTGTTTGTGCCGAACGGAAGAACAAAAGGACGCTGAGTCAATCCGGATATTATCTCCTGTTCCAGAAATTCGTCTCCCTTTATCAGTCCAACGACTTCGAGTGCGTCGTTACTCAGGTTGAGGTCGAAATTCTGCGCACTTTGCCTCGCATAAACCAGATACAATGCCGCAACAAAAACAGAGAGCGTAACTCCGAAGATAATTGCAAAAAGAAAAATTATTTTAGATCTAATCGACCGTATCTTCATCTTTGAGAACGTATCCTGCTCCTATGACTGTATGGATCAGCTGTTTCTTAAAATCCTTATCCACTTTTTGACGCAAAAGTTTGACATAGACATCGATTACATTCGATTCCATGTCGAAGTTGACATTCCATACGTGTTGAGCGATGTGAACCCTTGAGAGAGTTTTTCCATTATTACGCATGAAGTATTCGAGGAGAGCGAATTCCCTTGAGGTCAGCCTGATCTGCCTCCCGTCGCGCTCGACTTTTCGAGACACGGGATCGAGCATAAGTTCGCCGACCTGAAGGGTCGACGACTTATCCTGACTTTTCCTTCGCAACAATGCGCGAACTCTCGCAAGCAATTCCTCAAAGTGGAACGGTTTGGTGAGGTAATCATCGGCACCTGAATCAAGTCCGCGAACTTTTGCCTCGGTATCTCCTATCGCCGTCAGCATCAAAATCGGCGAGTCAATTTTCCTTCCGCGAATTCTCTGGCACGTCTGGACTCCATCCTGCACGGGAAGAAGTATGTCGAGGATGATCAAATCGTAATCATTATGAGATGCGAGATCCTCGCCTTGTCTACCGTCATAGGCGACATCCACCGCGTAAGATTGCTCCTCCAACCCCTTTTTTATGAAAGAGGCGACTTTCTTTTCATCTTCCACCACTAGAATTCGCAAAGTGTATTCCTTGAGTAATTAGTTCGAAAAAGGTACTGAATATCCATGAGATATGATTTGCAGCTATCTGTTTTAAAATATCTTTTGAGGATGTGAAAATCAATTATATGTAGAATAAACCAATGGTTTTGAGTTTCTCGTTTGTTGTGTGTAGATTTTTGTAAAGCGCTTCTAATAACAAATGACAGGTCACGGGGAGTTGGACTGATGAGGAAGATTCGGCCGTATTATTTTTCAAAACTTCGCACATCTGATTTTTTGTCGTTCTACATGAGGGTACGGAGCTGCGACGGGATTGTCTGTTTTGATTTTGAAGACAGCATAGATGATCCGGATAAGACTCTTGCAAGGAAGCTGAAAGAAGATCAGCGCAGTGCGGTCGTCAAGTTGTTGAAATCGATGAAGTTGGATGACGAGATGAACGGGATCGGCATCAGGGTTAATTCCTGCCGCTCGGAATTTATTCAGGAGGATTTGGACGCGATAAATTCCCTGAGAAATTTGCACTCGATATTTTTGTCGAAGGCGGAACACTCGCATGAGGTCGCACAGCTCATGAATAACTTGACGGCTGACGTTGAAGAAATAATACCGATAATAGAAACCAGGGCGGGTTTTGACTGCGCCGGAGAAATACTCTCATTTCAGAATTCGAAATTAAAGTCGATCGCTTTCGGTCATTGTGATTTCAATTTGAGCACAAATTGCTTTCCTTTTCATCATCAGGACTCGGCGGAATACTGGGAATGGATTTCCTTTCTCAATAGAAAGGCAAAGGAAGCCGGAAAAAAGCTGATCAACTCTGTAGTTCTGTCACTCAACGATGAGAAATTGTTTCAATGGGTTTTAAGGAAACTTACCGAATACCCTTCGGTCGAAGGGCAGGCTGTTTTGAGCATGAAGCAGACAGAATGGTGCTCGCGAGCACAGTTTGAGTTTTCAAACGTCGGTGTTGGCAGGTGGAAAAAAGCCCGCAAGCCGGATTTCGATATTGCGATCTCGGTTGTCGATAATTTTCAGAGCCACCGTTTAGAGGGAAAGTCTTTTGCCCTTGATAAGAACAGGACAGTGACCAGTCCTCAGGAGTATACCGCAGCAAGATCGTATCTAGAGCAATTCAATGCGGGCAAGAATATGCTTATAGTCGGAGGCTGTCTTCCGATCCAGTATAATATTCCAAAGGATAGAACGTACCACTATACTCTCGTGAAGCTCCTCGAGAAAAAACATCTTAAGTTTGACGTGGCAATCATTCGATACGAGACACTGTCGCGGTGTCTGGAAAAAATCATGACAGCGGCAAGAAATATTCGCATCGATGTGTTGATGTTTAATCTTCGAACCGAGCCTTTGGTGAGAATATCGAAGATACTCTATAAGTATGTTAATGATGAAGGAGATTTGAAACGCTCGTTGAATCTCCCTTATTTAGGAATATTGAATGCCGAAAGGTATGATCCGCTAAATGTAAAACTTCTCACTTCGGATACCGGTTCAAAAAGGAAGGAAAAGAAATGGAGGCATCTCTTAGTTGAGGCCAATTGCGTATTCGGAGCTTTGATTGGGAATAGATCCTTTGTATTGAGGAAATATGAAGAGTTGTTTCTGGGCATAAACAAGTTTTGCGTTGAGAATAATATCAAACTCCTGGTCCTTGGGCCGGCGACAAGACCATCTTCCGGATTTGAGAACAAGCTCGCCGAAGATGTGAACGACAGGTTTTCGAGAATTGCGGAGGTCTCGGGAATCTCTTACGTCGATGTCATGGGCACTCACGATGAATCGGGAAATGATCTGTTCTTCGAAAATGGAATACATGTTAGTCAAGCCGGACATGACAGGATGGCGAAAATGTTATTTGAGAAGATGCTTGGCGAAGTGCTGTAAACAATTCTCTTTTTGTTGCCCTCCGACATTTGTTACTTTGCCGGCGAATGATCATATTTTTAGTGAAGGTATCGTGGTTTGAGGTGTGAATAGAATCAATTACTGGAACATTTCTAAATGGAGCAATAGGTGGGCAAGAGAGTAGATTTGGTCGTAAAAGGCAAGATCGCGTATCTGATACTAAATCGCCCTGAAAAAAGAAATGCCATGGATGATTTAGCAGTTGAAGAGTTAACGGGATATTTCAAGCAGGCCGATTCCAACCAGAATCTCAGGGCGATCGTGTTCGGCGGAAAAGGCTCCGCATTTTCATCAGGAGCAGACCTAAATTATCTATTGAAGCTCTCTCAGAGTTCACAGTCCGCGAATCTCGATGACTCCATGGCGCTTAAGAATCTCTTGCTGTCGGTTTACACGAGCAGAAAACTTGTTTGTGCGGTCGTGAGGGGTCCGGCACTTGCAGGAGCTTTCGGGTTGGTCTTGTCGTGTGACATTATTTTCGCTTCGGAAAGAGCGAAGTTCGGATTTACAGAAGTGAAGGTCGGGTTTGTGCCGGCGATTGTCATGAAAATTGCACTCAGAAAAATGACGGAGCCGAATGTAAGGAAATTGGTTTTAACGGGAAGGGTAATTGATGCGGCAGAGGCACTCAGAATGGGATTGATACCGGAAATCATAAGCGATCACGAAATCGACTCGCACGTTGACGACTTCCTGAGAGAGTTCGTATCAGGCACGAGCAAAAAGGCGATCGAGCTGACAAAAGAAATGTTATCACAGGTGAAGGACCTGACTCTGGAAGACGCGCTGAAGTATGGCGCCATGATGAACGCGAAGGCGCGTTCCCTGGAGGATTTCAAAAAAGGTATTGAAGCATTTTTAAATAAAAAACATTTGGAGTGGGACTAGTGAATATCGAAAACAAGATCAGGACTGTGCCAGACTTTCCCAAGAAGGGGATCATGTTCCGGGATATCACAACTTTGCTCAAAGATAAAGATGGGTTTGCGTACGCGATTGAGAAGTTTTATGAGCATTATAAGAATAAACAGATTGATAAAGTCGTGTCGGTGGAGTCGAGAGGCTTCATTTTCGGGAGCGCGCTCGCATACAAATTGGGAGCTGGCTTTGTGCCGATTCGCAAGCCTGGAAAACTTCCCGCGGAGGTCATCCGGCAGGAATATCAGCTTGAATACGGCACAGACTCAATGGAGATACACAGGGATGCGATCCAGCCGGGCGACAGAGTATTGGTACACGATGATCTTCTTGCCACCGGCGGAACGGTTGCTGCCGCATGCAAACTTTTGGAACGACTTCAGGGAAAAGTCGAGGGGATATGCTTCCTGATCGAGCTGACTCCATTGAACGGCAGGAAAGCAATTCCGGATATAGATGTTTTTTCTTTGATCAAGTACGATGTAGATTGACCTTGTCGTCCTTGTCAAGGTCGACAGACCATGGCATTTGACGATGACCGGGTTTCTTTTAGATTCGGAAAATTGAACGGATTTCTTTAACTTTCACCTAGAACATTGAGGTTGGGTCTAATTAGTTCTATTGCAGTTCAGTAAAATTTATTTTTAAATTCGAGCGAGGGAATGGAAAAGGTAGTTCAGTACACCGCATACAGAGATCTCAAGCTTTTCCGCCGTGGAAAAGTCCGGGATGTTTATGAGCTTTCGAATTCACTGCTCTTTGTGGCGACCGACAGGATAAGTGCTTTCGACGTCATCTTGCCGAATGGGATTCCCTTCAAAGGCAAGGTACTCAACCAGATGTCGAAGTTTTGGTTTGACTTCACTCAGAAGATCATCAAGAATCATGTCGTCTCGGCGGATGTCACGGCTTACCCGGCAGAATGCTTGAAGTACGGCGGCGAGCTTGACGGCCGGAGCATGATTGTAAAGAAGACAAGACCGCTCCCGTTGGAATGCATTGTGCGCGGATACATAAGCGGCTCGGGCTGGCTCGATTACCAGCGAACCAAATCTATCTGCGGGGTCCTTCTGCCGGTTGGCCTGCGGGAATCGGAGAAACTGCCGGAACCGATTTTCACACCATCGACAAAAGCGGAAATAGGGGTCCATGATGAGAACATAAGTTTCGACAAGGCGGTCAATTTGGTGGGAAAGGATGTTGCCGAGAAAGTGCGCGATTATGCGATAGAAATTTACAGAACGGCATCATGGCACGCAGAGAACAAGGGGATCATAATTGCGGATACTAAAATGGAATTCGGCGCGGACGAAAATGGTGAGCTGGTTTTGATCGACGAGCTGCTGACGCCCGATTCGTCCAGATTCTGGGACATGGCACATTATCAAGTTGGAAAATCGCAGCCAAGCTTTGACAAGCAATTCGTTCGCGATTATTTGATTTCTATAAAATGGAGCAAGAAGCCGCCCGCACCGAATCTGCCTGACGAGATTATCCGCGTGACAAGCGAGAAATACCTGCAGGCATTGAGCGTGCTCGCGGGAATTACGCTCGGTTGAATCGTATGCGGTTATATGCCCAGCAATTCTGTCGCAGCTTCGTAAACCATCTGAGGCGTTGTTCCCAGCATGCAGCGGAAATGTTTTTTCGGGCATGATTCCTTCCCGATGTGTGAACATGGACGACAACTCAACCCGCTGACCTCCATGATTTTAGTCTCAACCCCGTAAGGGAAAAATCCTAATTCCTTCACGCTCGAGCCGAATATGGCAACAATTTTTTTGCCGAGCGCGTTCGCCGCGTGCATCAGGAATGAATCGTTCGTGATAACCAGATCTGCGTGAGAAAGCATCGCGGCACTCTCGAGCATAGTCAGCTTCCCGCTGAGACTGCTAACTCCGCCGGCTCTTTCGATGGCGCCGCATATCTCTGCATCTTCCCGCCCTCCGATCAGGACAACATGGTCCTGCACAGATATCATCTTGGCAAGCGCAATCCAGTTTTCAACAGGCCAGCGCTTCGTGAAATGCTTTGATCCGGGGCAAAGGAATATTGTCCTGTCTCCTCTGGAAGCCAGCGTTTCCCAAATTTCGTTGGTCTTCTCCTTCATGCCCGGGGGGAAAAAAATATCAGGCTTCGAAACCTGTGTTATTGTCTTGTCGTAGACCTGCGCGTATTTTAGAGCGACAGGACGTACCTCACGAAAGAGATTTAGTTTCATCTTTACGAGTGCTGCTCGCTTGAAAATCTCCTTTCTGATCGTTCCGATTCTTTTTGAAGTCCCCTTTCTCAAGTAAATGCTTCTGAAATTGTTCTGAAGGTCTAAAGTGGAGTCGAATCTTTCGCCGAGCAGTTGCTGTCTCAGTCTCTCGAGTTGAACGAGATCCGTATTTTCCTGAACTAAATGCACGGTGCTTATGTTAGGGTTATATTGAATAAGGTCGGAATAAATTGACTTTACGACAAAATGAATTTCGGAATCAGGTTCTTTTTCTTTTATCAACTTAAGGAGAGGCGAAGTAAGAATGATATCGCCCGCCGAGCTTAATCTTATCAGGAGCTTTTTTGACATTGGCATTCTTAAAAGTTATGAATTAGACGATGCAGTTTCAAATGTCGGGGAAAAAATTGGTTTGCATCTTGACTGAGACGAAAATAAATTCTCAGAAGACGTGAGAGGAGAATTATGAAGACATTGCCGCACACGATAGAGGAGCTCAAGAGATCCGGGTACAAAGTGCTGCCGGTGAAGGAAGAGATTAGAAAAAATCTTTCCGCGAAATTGGAAAAAGGAGAGGCGCTATTCCCGGGAATAATCGGGTACGAGAAAACTGTAATCCCGGCCATCATCAATGCACTTCTTGCCAGGCACGATCTTATTCTTCTCGGCCTGCGCGGTCAGGCGAAGACGAGAATTGCCCGGAGCCTCATCTGCCTCCTGGACGAATTTGTGCCGGTGATAAAAGGATGCGAGATAAATGACAATCCCTATAACCCGGTCTGCAAACGGTGTGTCGATCTCGTGAGCGAACATGGCGATGACGTGGAAATCGAATGGCTCCCTCCGGATCGGAGATACGGAGAGAAACTTGCGACTCCAGATGTGACAATCGCCGATCTCATAGGGGATATCGATCCGATAAAGGCGGCAGTGCAGAAGCTTCACTATTCGCACGAGGGTGCGATACATTTCGGAATCATCCCGAGAACGAATCGCGGTGTTTTCACTATCAATGAGCTCCCCGATCTCCAGCCGAGAATTCAAGTCGGACTCTTCAACATCATGGAAGAAAAAGATATTCAAATCCGCGGATTCAATGTCAGGATTCCCCTGGATGTTTTGATGGTTTTCACCGCCAATCCGGAAGATTATACGAACCGCGGCAATATTATCACGCCTTTGAAAGACAGGATCGACTCCCAGATTCTCACGCACTATCCGCACAGTATCGATGATGCGATGAAGATCACCGAGCAGGAAGCGTGGACCAGGCGCGGCAACGGAAGAGAAGTTGTGATGCCCCATTATTTGAAAGAGGTTATAGAGGAGATCGCATTCCAGGCACGCGGCAGCGAATTCGTCGATCAGAAGAGCGGAGTCAGCGTCAGGATGACGATCTCCGTAATGGAAAATCTCATCAGCAGTGCGGAACAGCGCGCAATTATCAACAATGAAAAGGTGATCGTCCCGAGAATATGCGACCTCCAGCAGGTTCTGCCGGGCATGACGGGGAAATTGGAACTCGTATTTGAAGGCGAGCAGGAAGGTTCCGTTAAGGTGAGTCGCGCGCTTATCGGCAAAGCCGTCAGAGAGACTTTTAAAAAGTATTTTCCGGACCCGCTGCAGAAAAAAATGCGCGGCGGACAAAGCGAGGAGATGAAGAAAACTGCGAGGCAGAGCGAGGTCACGAGTTACAGCAAGGAAGACGAGTATTCTCCGATTATCAACTGGTTCGAATCCGGCAACAAGGTTGAGGTCGCCGACGACATGGCATTCGACGATTACTATTCCCAGCTTTGCAAGGTGGCACACTTAAAGGATGTCGTGAAAAAACACATGAATGTCGATGAATCGAAGAGGTACGAATTTGCCACTTCGATGGAATTCGTTCTGGACGGCCTGCATCAATTTTCGAGGATAGCGAAGGACGATACGGAGAACGTCGTTGCATACAAGGATTTGGTCGGAAGTATTTTCCCGCCGAAGGAAAGGTTCGACGAAGATTAGAATTGTCTGAAGGAATTCATTCAGGTGGTTCACTCATGCTGATCGAGAAGTTCGAAGACGGTCCGATATGGACAACAGGTTATTTGTTATACGATCGAAGGTCGCTCGAAGGGGCAGTGGTTGACGTTCCGCTATGGTCGTCGGATAAAATGTATAAGCGGATCAAAGAACTTGATTTAGATTTGAGATTTGTCATTGCGACTCACGGACATTGGGACCACATTGGCGAAATGAGAAAGTTGAAAGCGCTGACCGGTGCGAGAATATGTGCCCACACATCCGACGAGTGGATGATGAAGGATCCGAATGGTTCTTTGATCCCTCCTCCGATACCCGTTGAAGCGGTGAACATCGATATCCCGCTGGAAGATGCCATGGAACTGCGGTTTGGCAGTTGTGTCCTGAGGGTCATTCACACGCCGGGTCATTCTGCAGGCTCAGTTTGTCTTTACGATGAAATTGACGGCGTGATGTTTACAGGTGATACTTTGTTCGCGGGTTCGATTGGGAGAACTGATTTACCGTCAGGCTCTTACGAAGAAATAGCCGGCAGCATCTCCAACAAAGTTTTTTCTTACCCGGAAGAAACGGGGATATTTCCAGGTCACGGTATGGATAGTACATTGAAAAAAGAGAGGGCAGAAAATCCGTTCGTGCAGGTGATGTTTGCTGAAAGGTAGGCTCATTTAGAATAGAGGTCGCAGCATGTTTTCGTATCGATCGTTTCGTGATGGACGTTTAATATGATGATAGAGAGGTAAACGATGAGATTCCGGTATTCGAAATGGACTGAAAGCTCGATGACAGATGAACAGCGTTTGCAGAGCATGATCTCTATGTTCAGTTATCTTCTGCTGCAAACGAGCGGCGATACTGAGGAAGCGCTCGAATGGATGAGGCAGCTGGGAAAGGAGTACGAGCTTTTCGATGAGGAGATGACCCTCGAGGAATTCATAAACAAGCTGAAGGAGCTCGGGTACATCGAGGACGCCAAGGATGTCGTGATACTGACAGCCAAAGGAGTGCAGCGAATCCGGGAAGATGCACTTCGCGAAGTGTTTTCGAATCTAAAGAAGAGTCCTCTCGGTTCCCATGAATCGCCTCATACCGGACAGGGCGTTGATCGCTTGAGCGAAACGAAGAAATATCATTTCGGCGACCAGCCGACCAACATAGATTTGACTTCGACCCTCACGAATGTCTTGAAGCACGACACGATCGAGAACTTCAGATTAGAGGAGGACGATATCGAGGTGTATGAAACCGAGCACATGACCAGCTGTGCCACTGTAGTTCTGATCGATATCAGTCATTCCATGATTCTATACGGCGAAGATAGAATAACTCCGGCGAAGCAGGTTTCGCTCGCGCTAGCCGAGTTGATACGCACAAAATTTCCCAAAGACCACTTGAATATTGTGGCCTTCGGCGACGACGCGAAGGAGATAACTCTTGCGGAGCTTCCGTTCGTCACTGTGGGACCATACCACACGAACACCCGCGCGGCTCTTCGGCTCGCGAGGAGTATTTTGCGCCGGAAGGGAAATGTCAACAAGCAGATCTTTCTCGTGACTGATGGCAAACCTTCCGCGATATTCGAAGACACAGGCCGGCTTTACAGGAATTCGTTCGGGCTCGATCCTCGAATTGTGAACAAGACGCTCGACGAGGCAGTCGCATGCCGGCGGGAGAAAATTGTCATAAGCACGTTCATGGTCGCCAAGGATCCCTACCTGATCAATTTTGTCGAGGAGCTTACGCAGGCAAATAAAGGCCGTGCATATTATTCTTCGCTGAACAAGCTCGGCGAATATATTTTTGTCGATTACATCCGCAACAGAAGGAAAAAGTTCAACAGCTCTCTGCCGTAGACCGAATTAGTTGGGGGGTGATGGGTTGAAGAGTAAGGGCGGCTGTCCATGGCAATAAGCCTATGTGTTCTCGTGGCAATGCGTACGAGAGTATTAGGTGTTAGACACAGTCTGTCTTACTTGCACTTGATGGATGCAAGCAATAAATTAAAGTGTCAGAATAATCAGGGTATTTGAAGGCCGGGGATGTTAAAGGCATTGCCACGGTGGCCGATAGGGATTGCTTTTCAGACTTCTTAATTCCAAAAAAGGAAAAGAACCATGAAGCATTCTTACATTTTTCTCTTGGCCGTTTTGATTTCGTCTCCTCTTTCCGCTCAAATGAGATATTACGTGTCGACCGACAGCGTAGTATATCATTACGGAGACAGCATTCACATCATGATCACCGCAGTCAACACCGGAAGCACCCCCGACACGTTATATCTGAGCGGATGCGACGTCAGTTACTACGTCGACAATTTCAGCCTCCTTGGACATCGGCCCTGCCCGCTGGTAATAGTCGGTACCGTGATTCCTCCTCATGATTCGGTTAGCTGGAGCGGGGCCCCCGAGTTACCGCCCTATCCGGTCAACAAGGACACGCTGCCGGCAGGCAGACATGCCATCGTCGGCCAGGTCGGCCGCTATTGGATCTCAGACACGCTTTGGATCACGGTGAGCTCATTGAATGCAGTGAGGCACACTGCCGGCAATCCTCAGACCTATACTCTTGAAAATAATTATCCCGATCCATTCAACCCTTCAACCGTCATTACGTATCAATTGCCCGTAAACAGCTTCGTGATGTTGAAGGTTTACGATGTTCTGGGGAGAGAAGTTCGGACACTGGTGGACAAACACCAGAGCGCGGGAAGGTACTTCTTGAGATTCGACGCCGCCAATCTGCCGAGCGGAATGTATTTCTACAGGCTGCAAGCGGGGACGTTCAGCGCGACGAAGAAACTTGTGGTGTTGAAATAACTCTCAATCTGCCGGAAAGCGTTTTCCGTTTGTCGGGAGGCTTTGAGCGTGGCCCTTCGCATTCTTGTTTTCGTTCGACGGCGTGGGGGCTCCTCTAAGAGTGAAAACGAAAATGTCTTAAACGGAGCTGAAACTCTCTCAAACATAGTTGAAACTTACCCAAACATTGTTGAGAACCACTCGCACAGAGTTGAAGCTTATTTAGATGCTGTTGAAAATGACCCGGGCAGAGTTGAAACTCATCCAGATGCTCTTGAAAGGTATTCGGGCAGAGGTGAAACTTACTCAGACGCTGTTGAAAACGACTCAGACAGAGTTGAAACTCACTCAGACGCTGTTGAGAACTGCCTGGGCGGGGTTGAAACTCACCTGGATGCTGATGAATCTTCGTTGAGCATTCCTCGGACTTAAATGGGCGTTGTTGAGATCCCCTTGGACGTTATTGAAAACTCTTTGTGCATAGGCGATGCCTGCTTGTGCACTTCTTGGAATTTTTGTTTTCTGATGTGAAAGTCGGTATTCCCTCTTGACATATAAATTATTTCGTCTAATTTGTATTTGATCTCAGAGGACAAATCCGATCCTGAAGAGGATGAAGGTGAAGATTTGTGGCGGGGATAGATTCAGGGAGTTGCAGTAACCCTTTTCCTGCTCAAGCACCATTCAAACTGAAACTGACTTGAAATGCTTCGATCCGGGAAGCATTTACCCGTCTTCACTTCCGGTGAGTCCTTCGTGGTCTTTGTAAAAAGTATGGATATTGTCTGACTCTTTTTTTGTAAGAACGCCGTATTCTCCCGCAAGGGAAGATATAGAATAAACAGAAGGAAGATGCACGATCCGTGGACCGACGAATACCGGGACGGCGTGCGCTTAAACAGAAAAGAGGAGAAGGGACATGCCTTACAGCATAGGGCAGGTAACGGAAGACGGCGACAATCTCCAGCTGACGATGCAAAATCACAGGGCGGAGATGATCGCAAAGGGCTTCAAAGAGGCTCGATTCCAAAGCTTCGACGACTCGCTTAATGCGGTGGTCAGGAAAAACTCTACGCAGAAAGCCGCACACTCGACGCTTCTGCAGAGCACTTCGGATCAGAACGATGCCATCGACGAAGGAGTGAAGATGGTGACGAAGATTCAAGACGCTGCAAAGTCGGCTTTCGGGAAAAACAGGACGAAACTGAACGAATTCAAGATCGGTGCGAAGAAGCCATATGTCGTCAGCAGGCTCGCCGCTCTCTTGGATTACCTCGCCGGCGTCTGCACAAAGTACCATGATGAGCTAATTGAGAATGGCCTGACCGAGGACGATTTCACTGCGATCACGGCGGCGTACACAAACCTTGTTTCGACAGATGCGGTGCAGGAGCATTCGAAGAAGCTGCGCAATGTAGCGACAGAAACGAGAGACGATGCCGTTGCCGCGCTTCAGGAGGAAATGTTCAAGGTAAGAAGCTTTGCTAAGGCGGCTTTTGCAGGTAACAAGGCAGTGCTTGAGGAGTTCAAGCCGATCAAGAAGGGAAAAGGGAGAGCGGCAGCGAAGCCTCCTGTTCCGGTTCCGGAGCCGCAGGCGGCAACACAGCCGAAGTAAACGAAAACAATATGAGGCCTCTCAACCTTGTCAAGGTTAAAAAACCTTGACAAGGTTAAGGCCATGGTGAGCAGATGCGATACGAGACCGATTCATATTACCATGTTTACAACCGTGGAGCACACTCCCAGCCGATCTTCTTGGAACAAGAGAACTATAGATATCTCGTTTCATTGTTCGAGAAGAACTCGGAAAGGTACGACACCATAGTAGCTGCATATTGCCTTATGCCGAATCATTATCACCTTGTGCTGAGGCAAAAACACGACGGTTCAATCGGTTCGTTTCTTAGAACGACGTTCAATACCTACACTCAAGCCATGAACAAGCGATTCGGAACAAGCGGTACGTTATTTCAAGGCCAGGCAAAGATAAGGCAAATCAGTACTGAAGCGTACTGTTTGCGAATTGTCCCGTACGTCCATTTGAATCCCGTAGCTGCAAAGCTGGTCAGTTCGGTAGACCGATGGCAATTCTCGAATTACCTCGAGTGGATCGGGAAACGAAAAAGTATCCTCATGGACATTGAATTGCGAAATGGTTATTTCCCGAATCCGGAAGATTACGAGATTTTTGTAGGAAATTATCAAACCGAAAGGGAACGTAAAGAACTCGGTGGGTTCTTGTTTGATGAATCTTGAAAACCCGGATCAAACATTGTCAAGGTTAAGAAACCTTGACAATGTTATTGGTTATAAACGGAGATGCATATGAAAAAGATAAATTTTAATCATTTCAATTTGCTGTTCGTGTCCATCTTCATTGCCGGGTGCGGGTTTCAGGCTGCAGTTTTTGACCAGGCGGCTTATGAGCATAGTGTTTCCCTCAAAGTCGATGCGCTTAACCTCATGGGTAAAGCGACGTCTCCTTACGATTCGTGCCGGACAGAGATTGAGGCCGTGATAGTTGAATTCCAGAAAGCCTACGAGTATGCAAAGGGACTTCCGAATAACGATGAGACCGTCAAGCAATATGAAATCATGATGGACCCGCAGCAAGCCTCGTTCTTCGGATTCCTCGCAAGGTGGGAATCGGAAGGACGGCTTGGTGCAACTTTCGTGGGCGATGCCAGGGCTGAAGTAAGCCGTCATTTCGATGATGTAATCGGACTGGAGAGCGGCAAGAAGAAGAAAACCTAAAAAGGAGCATCTGTCATGTCAGAATTCGATGATTTCTGGAAAGCTCTTACGGCAGGGATAGAAAATTTGGCCGTCGGGGCATTGAAAGATTACAAAGATCAAGTCGTGAAAGATGGTCAGGACTTTGCTAATGCACTGAAGGCAGATCTTACGTTGTGGACGACACAGCTTGCCAATCACGATATAACCGATAAGGATTTCGAGTGGCTGGTAGAGAGCAAGAAAGCCGAGGCAAAACTCCTTGCGCTCAAGCTGGAAGGGTTGGCAAAGGAAGCACTCAGTCGGTTTGTCGATGATCTTGTCAACCTGATTATTACTACGGCTGGAAAGTTTTTCTAGATGTTTCGGATCAAACCTTCAAACCTTGTCAAGGTTTCTTTTAACCTTGACAAGGTTACACAAGGTTACATTAAAAAGGAGATAAGATGGAATCGCGTATTGGATCAGTCAGCGAGCTGGCAGTAAAAATCGCACAGGATTCGGACCTCGCAGCAAAAATTAAGCAAAACCCGGCCGAAGCAATTGCCAGATTGGCGGCACCAGTGATTCAAACGGACGTTTGGATTTACCGTATGGTGGTCGGCTTTCTCGGGTTGGCCGTGCTGGCCGGGGTAATCGGTGCCATCATACTATCCATGGCGGGGAAGCCGACTCCCGAAGTGCTTGTTGCTTTAGGATCTGCTGCGGTAGGTGCTTTAGCTGGACTGTTGGCTCCGTCTCCGGCAGGCAAGTAATATGTCGGGAGACGGTTAATCTGTAGCATAAGACGGAAGCCCGGGATGGTTTCGCCTCTTTTTATTTGTCATTCGAGGGAGCGATTCGCGTGATGAGAATTGTTGGTTGAGTATTATCAGTATCGGTGAGCGAATAGGTGCATTGCCAATATGGAAATTCCACAGTTGCGCCATGATATAGAATCATTGAATTGCATAATCGGCGACGCTATATTTTACAAGACTCATTCATTAACTAAATGGCTTATGAAAGCAATATTTTGAGCCCCGGAAACTCAGGGAAGGGCTGGCTTAATAACATGGGGATATTTCACAGTGAATCATTGGCGGATTTGACTGATACCTGTTTGGAGGAAAAGAAGAATGGACACCGTTAGTTTTGAACCCACGAAGCAATTGTTTATCGATGTTCTTACGAAGGACATCAGTATTCATGATTGCGTTCTTGACTTGGCAGACAATTCTGTCGACTCATATGTTTGGCACAAATTAAGTCAGCGAAGGACTATCCAGTTAGGATTTGGCAAGGATGAGTTCCATGTTTACGATGATTGTGGAGGTATCCCTGCAAAGAAGGTAAGAGAGGAGGTGTTTCGTTTCGGGTTTTCGGATCTTAAAGCAAGGAGGTCCACGATCGGGTTTTATGGTATTGGTTTGAAAAGGGCGGTGTTCAAAATAGCAAGGGAAATTAGATTTGAAACCGATGATGGCAATAAATACACTCGTGTGGATATCAACGTTCATGACTGGGCCGAAAAAGAGCACGAATGGACATGGCCATTACATCCCAGCTCTGGAAAATCAAAACTGAAAAAGGCAGAGAAACCATACACTAAGATTGTTATGTCTGATCTAACAGACGAAGCAAAAGAGACTTTCGATGTAGCTTTCATAAATGATCTCAAGGAGACAATAGGTATTTATTATACCCGATTTATTCAGAATAAAATTACTTTTATGGTCGACAAAGAAAAAATCGGCCCGTTCGATCTTGGAATTAAGTATAGCAAAGAATATCCGCCTGCCAATCATATAGAAGAGTATGAGGGAGTGAAAATTCATATAACGTGTTGGATTCAGCCGTGGGAGGGACGTCGTACCGAGAAAGAACGTGGACGTCAAGGCTGGAACATTTTTATGAATGATCGGTTGGTTATCCATGATGACGCTTCGCCTAAAACTGGATGGTCAGGCGACGAAGGTCAGCTTCCGAAGATGCACAGCATCTTCAATCAATTTCGCGGTTTGGTTTTATTAGAATCGAAAGATCCATCAAAACTTCCCATAAATACTTTAAAAAACGATTTTCATACTGAAAATGTTGTATATAAGCATTTGTTGAGTGAGATGATTCACGCTGCACGTCCATTGGTAAATTTTCTATCCAAGAAATACGGCCGTGCAGATGAAATTGAAGCAAAAGCAGTTCAAACGGCTATGGGATCAGAGGGCCAATCCGAAATAGAGACTGTTTCAATCGATAAGCTTACGAAGAATCGTGACTTTAAGGTTACTTCTACTCCTAAAGCAAATGATGGGTTGGTGATGATTAGATATTGGAAACCGAAAGAACAAGTTGAATTAGTGAAAAACTATTTAAAAATAACAAAGAATCCTGACGTTGGAGTTAAGACTTTTGACTACTTTGTAAAGGTTGAGGGGCTAGAAAATGAAAAGTAGTAGCTTCGAGAGGATAAACTACACGTTGCGTCCTAAAAAACAAATTGAACGTAAAATCTTGATCGAATTTTTTCAGCAGGTTTCCAAACATTCAAGGGAGATGGATATATGTAAATACCACTATATCGGAATGGGTTCTATTTTCTATTATGATTTCATCCTATTCCATAAGTATTTACATATTAGACGAATGACTTCGATAGATGACAAAATCAACATCAAGAGATTCGAATTTAACAAGCCATATGATTTTGTGACCTTTCAACCCCAAAAGACGACAGATTTTTTTGGCGAAAATTCCTTAACTGACAAAGTAATAATTTGGCTCGATTATGATTACTCACTCTTCAGAAGATTGAAAGACGGAACGATACAAACAACCAACATACTTAAAGACATTGACCTGATTACACAAAGCGTCAAAAATAAGAGTTTCTTAATCATAACCATAAATGCAGGCTTTCCTAAACAAATAAAGGATCAGCTTACCGTGATCAGCCTTTTCAGAAAGTGGATGTCCAGGGAATTTAAATCTGGTGGAGAAATTGACGACGAGAAAGGTTTTCCTTTGGTCCAAAATATTATCCTGAATTTTATTGAGGAAAAACAAAAGTTTAATTCAACGAAATTCTACAAATTGTTCTCATTCAAGTATAATGATGGGGCTCCGATGTTCACCCTTGTCGGGGTTTTTGATGACTCGGATGCCTTTCAGAAATCAGTTGTAAATGAGAGATTTGTAAAGATAGATGACAGCATTGTTGATATCAACGTTCCTATACTCACTTATCGTGAGAAGCTTTATTTGGATTCACGTATTGAAGGTCTGTCGGAAAAGAATAAGGCACTTGATGACTTAAAGTTTAAAGAGGAGTTGTCTAAGTTAGAATTTGAGTTGGATGACAGCGGCCTTATAAAATCTTATTTGGAATTTTATCCCTACTACCCGCAATATTATGAAGGGGTGATATGAGGGGTATTCGGTATTTAATAGCTGATGCTAGAAAAAGTAAACAAATCTTCCTAAAACATGGATACCCTAAGCCTACTCTTATTCTGACTTCTCCACCTTACCATGATATTAAGAACTACGGGAATTCGAAAAATCAACTCGGTTTCAACCAGACGTATGAACAATATTTAAAGGACGTTGCTAATGTCTTTCAGCAGTGTTACGAAATATCGAAACTCAATGCGACATTCTGGTTGGTTGTGGATACAATCAGGAAAAACGGTAGTACCGTGACCCTGCCTTTTGATATAAACAATAAGCTGCATGAACTGTATAAGAACGATACTTGGAATTTGAAAGAAATCATAGTCTGGAACAAATACAAGAACACACCATGGCAAGCAAAGGGACGCCTAAAAAATCAATTTGAGTATATTCTTTTCTTTACCAAAGGGAGAAATTTCAAATACCGAATCGACAAAACACGAGAAATAACCGACTATAAGAATTGGTGGCTCACTTATCCAGAAAGATACAATTCTAATGGTAAGGTCCCGAGCAACATATGGGAATTCACAATCCCAATTCGAGGATGGGGAAATAGCCGCCAAGAACACATGTGTCCTTTTCCTTTCCCGCTCATAGAGAGAATATTGTCCATTTCATCTGACAAAGGGGACATGATTTTTGATCCATTTGTCGGTTCTGGATCGACCTTGGCTCTTGCGAACGAGATGGGAAGAAGAGCAATTGGTTTCGATGTGAATTCAAAATATAAGAGAGAGTTTGAGGAAGATGTTCTGGTGGGAGCTAGGTTATATTGGAGTAAGCGTAAACAAGAATTGGATACGGTCAAAAAGAAGATAAGCAAATTCAGATCCATCAATCTAAGCCTCAGGAAGCTAAAGGCTGGTTTTGAAATAATCGAAAATCAGCCACGGAATGTAAAGAGGCAATTCCTTTTCTTTGCTCTCTTTGCCACGAGAAGGCGTGCCCAGGCTGACCTTATCATGGTTCCAAAATCAGGAAATCAAAAGCAACTCAAGACCTCTGGGATTCAGCGGATGGCGAATGATATTTCTGAAATTTTTAGAACTAGCATAAGCGTTAAAACCATCAGCAAGCAAAGGTTCAACCATTTATTTCCACGACGCCAGTCTTTCTTCGCATACAACAAGGACCATATTTTTAAGTACTTATTTAAAATGCGATCAAAGGAAATTGTTAATGCAAACGGTACGATCAAACCAGGTCTTTTATTCTCAGATCTAAAGCTCGCTCTTGATCCAAAGAATGCATTAGAAAAACTGTAGAATCTTTTGTAATAATTCCTTTCTTAAAGACTAAGGTCTACCGTATCCATTTTTCTTTTCAACAAACGAATGGAAATCTTTTTCATTGCGGAGTCTCAATTTCGAGACGATCCAAACCACAGCCTCATCTCTTCTCCCCCGTATTGCTTGCGAAGTCATTCACGGCCCGCACCAGCTTGTCGATGTGTCCGCAGACCATGGTATCGAAGGCTTTGTATCCCTCGGGCTGCAGATTGAATGCTTCCGGATAACTCTTCGCGATGATTCTCTTGACAATTGGAGTCAGGTCGTTTTCCAACGTCTTCATTTTCCACTCTTCCTCCATGGCCTCATCCCAGGCTTTGTCAAGCTCTTTCTGTCCTTCTTCCGTAATATTCTCCACCATAAGCCTTGCCTCCTGAAGTTATGACGCTATTAATATAACATATTTGGTCAATAATAGGCTATAGTATTTCACCGCGGCTGTCTGTAACTTTTCAAACCAGATCGAGTAAATATCTGTTAGCTTATCAAACATACACTCTGAAAATATTGGAACAAGGATCAAGTAAAAACCACGGATTTCCACTGATTTCGTCGCTGCATCATGTTTGTATTCGTGATGACTTGTCCCTTTTATGTTACCCGTGTTCCATGTCTTGTTTCCCATCAATCAAAACCCTGAGGCAATAGTATGAAAAGAACAGCTTTGCTCTTTGCAGCATTAATGTTTGCCGGTGCAGTCCAGCAGGCGACCGCGCAAATAGACGCGAGACTACTTCAGTATCCCGCGGTATCGAAAACACAGATCGTCTTCGAATATGCAGGCGACCTGTGGGTGTCTCCGAAGGAAGGTGGAACGGCCAACCGGCTCACCACTCCTCCCGGAGACGAATTCCTTCCGCGTTTTTCTCCCGATGGATCGAAGATCGGGTTCACGGGCAACTACGAAGGAAACGTGGACGTGTATGTCATCCCGTCCAAAGGAGGAATGCCGTTACGGATCACGCACCACGGCTATCCGGACAGGATGGTCGACTGGTATCCCGACGGCAAAAATCTTCTGATCGCGACCTCGATGGAAAGCGGCAGACAGAGATACGACCAGTTCTATAAAGTATCCGCCGAGGGAGGAATGCCGGAAAAACTTCCTATTCCCTACGGTGAATTCGGAACTGTATCCCCCGACGGAAACAAGATCGCCTATACTCCGATGTCGCAGGCATACCGGACGTGGAAGAGATACCGGGGCGGATGGGCGGCGGACATCTGGGTGTATGATCTCGAAAAAGGGACGGCGGAGAACATCACGGACAATCCTGCAAACGACGAATTCCCGATGTGGCACGGCAGCACGATTTACTTTCTCTCCGACCGTGGCGAGAATGAAAGGGCAAATATCTGGGCTTATGATATTAATACGAAACAGACGCGGCAGATAACCGACTTCAAAGATTTCGATATCCATTTCCCGTCGATCGGACCTGACGATATAGTCTTCGAAAACGGCGGCAAGCTTTATCTCCTCGACCTTGCCACGGAAAAATATCACGAGGTCAAGATCGAAGTAGTGACCGACGAGATAACGTTGATGCCGAAACCGGAAAGCGTCGAGAAGATGATCGGCAGCTTCGCCGTCTCCCCCGACGGCAAGCGCGGAGTATTCGAAGCCCGCGGCGACATTTTTTCAGTGCCCGCAGAAAACGGGAACGTAGTCGATTTGACGAATACATCCGGAGCCTTCGAAAGATTTCCTGCGTGGTCTCCAAACGGAAGATACGTTGCATATTGGAGCGATCGATCAGGCGAGTACGAGCTCACGCTTAAGGACATGGAAAATCCCGCTGCGGAGAAGAAGCTCACTTCATACGGTCCCGGCTTCAGATACAATATTTACTGGTCGCCCGACAGCAAGAAAATAGCTTTCATCGATAAGGCTATGGACATCTACATTTATGATCTCGACAAAGACAAGACCACTAAAGTAGACAGAGAAGAATATTATTATGAGGGAGGTTTGGTTGGCTTCAAGCCATCATGGTCCTCGGACAGCCGCTGGCTTGCCTATGCAAAAGATTTTGACAACAGGCACACGGCGATCTATATTTACGACTCGAAAGAAGCGGAGGTCCATCAAGTTACGAGCGGCTATTACAACGATGACGCGCCCTGTTTCGATCCCGATGGGAAATATCTGTATTTCTTTACGAACAATACATTTGCTCCCGTGTACGGCGACATGGACAACACGTTCATCTACCCAAACTCAACGAGGATCGCCGCAGTTACTTTAACAGATACTCTTGCCTCCCCGCTCGCGCCGAAGGACGATACGACTTCGATCAAGAAGGATGAAGGGTCGAAGAAGGAAGAGCCGAAGAAGGATGAGGGAAAGAAGAGTGAAGAAAAAACGAAGGAAGTGCGAATCGACTTTGAAGGCATCGCGGAAAGGGCAGTTATACTTCCGCCTCCCGCCGGCAACTACAACAATTTAGAAGCGGTTTCCGGGAAAGTTGTTTACCTGAAAGGTCCGAACAGCGGATCGGCGGATAAGAAGAACTCGATCGGATATTACGATTTGGATAAGAGGGAAGAGAAGACAATCTCGGACGACGCGTCGAATTACATGATTTCAGCCGACCACAATAAGATCATGATCGCCAAGGATGGCTCATACTTCATCACAGACGTCGCTCCCGATCAGAAGCTCGAGAAGAGGATGCCGACGAGCCAGATGGAGGTGACGATCAACCCGCGCGAAGAATGGCATCAGATTTTCAACGACGTCTGGCGCTTTGAGCGAGACTACTTCTACGATCCGAACATGCACGGCGTCGATTGGAACGAGATGCGAAAGCAATACGGCGCACTGATAGACAACTGCATGACGCGGTCGGATGTCAACTACGTCATCGGCGAACTGATTTCCGAGATGAGCTCGTCGCACACCTACAGGTTCGGCGGAGACGTTGAGCAGTCCAAGCAGAGAGCGGTCGGATATTTAGGAATCGACTGGGAGCTCGCGAATGGAGCGTACAGGATCAAGACAATCATCAAGGCCGCGCCATGGGACAGCGATGTAAGGTCTCCGCTCGATCAGCCCGGAGTCAATGTGAAAGAAGGGGATTACATACTTGCCGTGAATGATGTTCCCATCGACGTGACAAAGGACCCTTATGCGGCGTTCGAAGGTCTTGCGGGAACAACTGTTGAATTGACCGTCAACAGCAAACCGTCGATGGATGGCGCGAGGAAAATCGTGGTTGAAACGATGACCGACGAAGCAAGACTCCGCCAGCTTGCGTGGATGGAGTCGAATAGAAAAATCGTTGACAAAGAGACCGGCGGCAAAATTGGCTACATTTACGTCCAGGACACAGGTGTTCCAGGTCAGGACGATCTTGTCAGACAATTGACGGCACAGTTCGACAAACAAGGATTGATCATCGACGAAAGGTTCAACAGCGGCGGACAGATTCCGGACCGGTTCATCGAGATGCTCAATAGAAAACCGCTCGCATTCTGGGCCGTAAGAGACGGAAAAGACTGGCAATGGCCGCCTGTGGCCAACTTTGGTCCGAAGGTGATGTTGATAAACGGATGGAGCGGCTCGGGCGGCGACGCGTTCCCGGATTATTTCCGCGAGGCCGGTCTCGGTCCGCTCATCGGCATGAGGACATGGGGCGGGCTGATCGGGATCACCGGCGCACCGCCGTTGATCGATGGCGGAGCGATCACTGTTCCGACATTCAGAATGTACATGCCCGATGGAAAATGGTTTGCCGAAGGACACGGAGTCGATCCCGACATAAAAGTTGTCGACGATCCAGCTCAGCTTGCAAGAGGAATCGATCCGCAGCTCGAGAAGGGAATTGAAGTCGTGATGCAATTATTGAAAGATCATCCGCCGGTGAAACCTGAGCGGCCGGCGTACGAGAAGAGATAGAAAAATTACCTCACCCTGATCCCTCTCCTTGAGGGGGAGGGAAATGGGTGGGGAAGTAATGCAACGTTGGATTCGATGTGGAAGCGAGGATTGTAGGAGAGGATTGCTGGCGGCGCGGTGGCGGGAACTGATTTTTATAACATGAAATCATTGTCCCGTTTCTGCAGCAAGCTCCTTTACCACAGAGTTCTTTTTGGTGGCCTGCCGGTACACGATCACAAAAACACCCGACAGAAGAATTGACGCGATAAATCCAAGAAACGGAGTCTCACCGGAGAGAAAAGCCACGACCGGATGTCCGTCCGGCATTTTATATAATGAAAGGACTGCGAGAAGATTGTTCGTGAAATGCGCCGCCATGCCGGGGAGAATGCTCTTGCTCCTGTAGTAGAAAAACCCAATGAGGATTCCCAGGAGGGAAAGTGAAATCAGGTTGATCGGCTGCATGTGATAAAGTCCGAATATTATTCCCGCAATAAAGACGCTCTTCATTCCCATCGTGCGCTCCAGCGTTCGCTGGAAATACCCTCGAAAGAGCGTCTCTTCGCAAATTGCAGGTGTGACGCACACAACGACGATCAGCCAAACGAACTCTCCTGTCGTGTATGATGTAAAAATTTGCGCGTCGATCTGTGCCAGGAAGTCCGGGAAGTTCAGCTGCTTCAATATGAATTCACCTATGAAACTGCTGACCGGTATAAATAGAATTGTGGTAATTACGGCGAGGAGTATCTCGCCAACCGGCACCCGGGTGAGCCTTATGTAAGAAAAGATTTTTTTCGTGTGCCAGTGCTTTATGAGCCAGATAGTCGGACCAAGCATGAAGACGAATTCACATATCATGACCGACAATCGAATCGGATTTTTTGTCGCCATGATCGTATCCTTCATTTCCTCCAGGAACGATCCGCCTTTATAATTCATTCCTCTGGAAAAGACCGCGATCGCAGCAACTATGTTCAGACCGTAGTAATAAATGATGCCGACGATAATCAGTCCGAGGATAGCTGCTGTGGTAAGACTCTTATTTGGCCGTTCCCACGAGCCGTCATACCCCTCGCTGATCATTTCCGGGACTTGAATATTCTCCGTCACGAATTCTTTCTACTGAATAATTTCCGGCGGAGTGTTTTGAATATCGATCGGCGGCGGTGCCTGCATGCCGGGGAGATCATGCTTCCTGGCACGCAGGTCGAAATACATGACCACGGTGAACACAGGCGTGACGAGGAGCGAAAATAAGGAACTGATGCCGATAGCGATTCCGACTCCTGGTCCTAATGACTTCATAGCCTGGTGGATTATCTGCGGATCAGGTTCACCCCCGGAGTTGCCGATCGCCGTGAAGATTCCTCTATAGAAGCTCCACATGCTCCCGAACGTAATCGGAAGAGAAACGATCGAGATGGCGAACTGTGACAGGATGGTAAGCAGGAGCAGGATGCCGAACGTTCGCCACCAATTCTCCTTTACGAGAAACCAGCTTTGGCGAAGCGCATCGAGCGGACTGAGGCTTTCCACCGCTACCGCCGTCAATGAAAAATACCACCTATAGGCTAAATAGATGATAACCGGAACGCCGGCAATAAGGAAGAGCGCGACCAGTATACCAAAAACTACTCCGCTGTCGATGACGACCGCGAAAGTGGATAAGAAGAAGCCGACGACCGCGGTACCGCCCCCAATGATCAAGAGTTTCAGTGCTGCCTGTCCGATTCCGTAAAGCCACTTCATGTAAAAAGTTTCCTTCATGGCTTCATTGAGTCCGACCTCCTCTCCAAGCATTTCTTTGCCGACGGTGTAACTGATGGTAATTTCCGCAAGGAGTGTACCGAGAGCGAGGATGAGTATGGCAACGAAGAACAGAGCCATCTCGCCGAAAAACTGCAGCATGAACGGTGAGCCCGGCTGCTCGTGGATAAGTGAGCCGTTGGATGGAAGTACCATATCTGCAATCGAGGAATAAAAACTGTTCGCCGCAATTATCAGGAGAATGATCGGTATCACGAGAAAAATTACTGCGGCGACGATATTCCGCAGAAACGTTTTTCCGATCAAGGTGAA